>JAEUQI010000040.1 GCA_016789145.1 Blastocatellia bacterium
GGCGGATCAGCATCAAAGTTCTATAGATTGTCACTCGATCAGCCGTCAATGGATTTTGCCCGTTTCGAAACCCCAATTATCAGTGGATCTTCGGGCAGCGGGATTTTCTCGATTGCGATGGTCGACAGGAGCAACGGGATAATCGTCGGCGGCAATTACGAAAAGCCGAATGAAGCAAAGGACAACCTCGCATTCACATCGGACGGCGGCAAAACCTGGAAATCAGGCTCGGGCCTCACAGGCTACCGTTCGGGCGTTGCTTACATCGACAAGAAAACGATCATCGCCGTGGGCACAAACGGTACGGACATTTCACGCGACGGCGGCAAGACCTGGACAAAGTCTGGCAGTGAAGACCTAAATGCTGTCGCCGCAAAAGGCAAAAAGGCTGTTTGGGCAGTCGGGCCGAAAGGCGGCGTTTACAAGCTGAAATGAACATCCACTGGTTCGACATTGTTGGGACGGTCGGTGTGGCGACGATCGTGGTCACTTACATTTTGCTGCAAACCGGTCGTGTTAAGAGCGATCAGCTTGGGTATTCGGTGTTGAATGCGGTTGGGGCAACGTTGATATTGATCTCGCTTTATTTTGAGTGGAACTTCCCTTCCGTCATCGTCGAATCGTTCTGGCTCGTCATCAGTTTGTACGGCATTATTCGGTATCTTCGCCGTCGATAGTCCATTATCGTATTTCCTCCGTTCGAATTTTCCTGCCATTTTGGTCAATAATATAGCCAATGGCGACCAAGAGCAGTTTCAGGTTAACCCAGTCCTTTAAGGAATTTTTTGAGAACGAACGAGCCGGCGCTTACGTGCTGATCATGTGTACGATCATCTCGCTGGCAATCGCGAACACAGCATTCGGGCCGAGTTACGTCAAATTCTTTCATAGTTACGCCGGGCCGCTTAGCGTTGAACATTGGATCAACGATGGTCTGATGGCGATCTTTTTCCTGCTGATCGGTCTCGAACTAAAGCGTGAGATCCTGATCGGCGAATTGTCAGACCTCAAGAAGGCTCTACTACCGGTTTTCGCCGCTCTCGGTGGAATGTTTGCGCCGGCAGGAATTCATTTTCTGCTCAACAACGGCACGGCCACACAAGCGGGAGTTGGTATTCCGATGGCGACCGACATTGCTTTCGCGGTCGGAGTTCTAGCCCTTTTGGGTGATCGCATACCGGCGTCCCTCAAGGTTTTTCTGGTCGCTCTTGCCGTGATCGACGACCTCGGAGCGATCATCGTGATCGCCGTTTTCTATACGGCAGAGCTGTCGACCCTGTACTTACTCGGCGCGTTGGCAATGGTCGGGTTCCTGTTCGCGTTGGGCCGCGTGTTCAAGGTAATGTCGCTAATTCCATACCTGATCGGCGGTGCGATCATGTGGTATCTGATGCTCAAATCAGGCGTTCACGCCACGATCGCAGGCGTTTTACTTGGCTTTGTCATTCCCTTCTCAACCAAGAGCGAAGACGCCGAATCTCCATCGCACCGTCTCGAGCATATACTGCACCGACCGGTCGCATTCGTAATCCTGCCTATTTTCGCACTTGCAAATACCTGTTTGATCATCGGTAGCGATTGGGCGGCAGGCCTGCTTAGCCCTAATAGTCTCGGCATCATGCTCGGGCTCGGCGTCGGAAAGCCCCTCGGCATCTTCCTGTTTGCGTTCACAGTCGCTGCGATCGGCATTTGCCGATTGCCGCTTGACCTGAACTGGAAACATATCATCGGAGCCGGCATGCTCGGCGGCATCGGATTTACGATGTCGATATTCATTACAAATCTTGCCTTTACCGGAAAACCTGACATGATAGATGCTTCGAAGATGGCTATCTTCATCGCTTCGGTTTTCTCTGCGCTAGCCGGTCTCTTCTGGCTCAAGCTTTTTGGAGCTCCGAACGAAGGCGACTTCGATATGGAAACGATGGACTTCGAAGACTAATTCGATATGAACCAAGGATTTACGAGCATTCCTTTCAAGACCGAGACGGCTCATGGGCTGAAATCCGTTAACGGCGTCGCCAAATTCTCATCCGCCGGTATCGTGCTTGAGTTCGAATCTAAGCTATTTGGGCTCATCTCAGATGGTGTCAAAGAAGCTCGCCTTGCCGTCGGTGACATTCTGGACGTGCGGTTCAAGAAGGGCTTTCTGAAACGCGGAGCCAAGATCATTGTCCGGCCGAGATCACTTCTAGCGTTCAACGGAATTCCAAACGAAGACGGCAAGCTGAAACTAAACATCAAAGCCGAAGATTTCGACCGTGCCCGCGAAGCCGTCGAGCTGCTCCAGCGCGACATCAACGCATATGTTGCCCAACTGCCGCCGCCCGCGATCTCGCTATTTGATAACAGCGAAGACGAAACAAAAAAACTCAAATAGCCGATGTCCCTCACCCTTTTATTGCTGAAAAGCGAGCCGCTATCGATGTGGCAGGGAATGCTCTTGATGATCGTCGTTATGATCCTCGTATTTGCAGGGCTGGGCGTCGGTGCATATTTCTTCATTCGAATTCTTGCGAGTATCGTCAACAGACGGCGCGATGATTGGGAAATGATCGGCACCGAACTTGGGCTAACGCCTGATCACAAGTCGGGCCCTATCAACAAAGACCTCGTAGGAAAGATCGATGGCCTAGATGTGGCCGTATCTCGATTCGCCGTTCCGCGAGGCGAGTATTCAGCAGATCAGTACGCGTCCGTTCAAGTAATGCACGGTGTTTCCTTTCCATTTTCGTTCAAGGTCGAGCGGATCGAGATGCTGTATCAAAAGGTCGCTAGCTTTTTTGCTGAGAATGACGAGATCGGTCACGATGCATTCGACAAGGTCTTTCGATCCGAATCCTCAAATACAGCCTCCCTTTTGCAACTGCTCAACACCGAGATACCCGGCGGTGAGACCGCGACATTGCTGAACGACCTTATGATCACCCAGAAATCCGTGCATCGCATAATCGTTACGGATAGTTCAGTGACGATAAGCGTCAGATTCGAAACCAACGACACTGACCTGATCCGCAAATGCTTCGCTAAGGCAAAGTATCTCGCCGAAAGGCTCACTGCCGCAGCCAACCTTGCACATTAGAAACGCAGAGCGTGGTCTATTTTCGTTTGCTCCGAAAAAGAGTTTGGGACGCATTCACCCAACTTTTTCAAATATCGAGAACCAGTCTGCTTTGCGACTATAACTTAATGTATCATCAACGATACATTTCTGTCAAGCTTTTTTTCGAAATAGAAAAGGGCTGACTGATACGAAGCTCAGACAGCCCTGTTATTCAATGAAAGTTAAGTATTATCTCAGCCTCGGATCGGTTGCCGGTTTGAAGGTATATTCCTTCGGAGGCTCGGCTCCCAAGAGGTGTTTCACGAAATAATCCCAACGGCGGCGCATCATGTAGTAATTCAATTGACCATAGCCATGCCGTGCGTTCGGGAAAACGACGAGATCGTAGTCCTTGTTCGCCTTGGTCAATTCTTCGATGACGAGCCAAGTGTTGTACGGCGGCACATTGTCGTCCATCAGGCCGTGTGCGAGCATCAGTTTGCCTTTTAGGTTTTTGGCATAGACTTGATTCGCCTGCTTCTCGTAGTTGTCACCGACCATTAGGCCGATATAGCGCTCGCCCCAATCGTCCTCGTAATTGCGGTTGTCGTGATTTCCCGACTGCGACACGCCAACCTTGTAGAAATCAGGAAAACGGAACAGAGCCGCTGCCGTAGCAAATCCGCCGCCCGAGTGCCCCCACATTCCAACCCGATTCACGTCGATAAACGAGTGCTTTTCAGCAAGTTGCTTAATGCCGGAGATCTGGTCTTCGAGGGTGTTGTCGGCCATGTTGCCATAGCAAACGTCATGGAATGATTTAGAGCGATCAGGATTACATGTTCCATCAATGATTATGACTACAAAGCCGAGCTCGGCCAATGCTTGGTGATCCGAACGCGATGCGGAGAATGAACGCGGGCCGACACCGCCGCCTTGCGGTCCCGGATAGATGTAATTTACAACAGGATATTTCTTCTTTGTATCCAAATTCGTAGGCGTGTACATCAAACCATAGAGATCCCAGCGGCCGTCGCGAGATTTTACCGTGATCGCTGTAGGAGCTTTCCAACCGGTCGCCGCGAGACGCGAGATATCGGTCTTTTCGAGCTCGGCGATCTGCTTGCCGGTGATGTCGCGAAGAACCGATGCTCCGGGCCTGTCCATTGTCGAATAGTTATCAACAAGATACTTAGCGTCGGGAGATAGCGTAACCTGGTGATTAGCATTCTCCGGCGTCAGTAAGGCGAGGTTCTTACCGTCAAGATCGACGCGATAAAGATGAGAAAAGTAAGGATCGCGTCCTTGTTCACGGCCGTTGGCTTCGAAGATGATCGTGCGAGCCTTTTCGTCAAAGTTGACTATTCGCGTCACGACCCAATTACCCGATGTGATCTGATTCTTCACCTGGCCGGTCGCCAGGTCGTAAAGATAGAGATGTCCCCAATCCGAGCGCTCCGAGTACCAAATGGCTTCGTTCGTCCCGGGTAGGTATTTCCAATTCTCAGCACCTTGGCCTGATTCGTATTGGGTCGCTACCTTTTCTTCGAAAACATCTCGAATATCACCGGTCGCGACATTTGCGATGCGGAATTTCGCCGACTTGTGATCACGCGAACTCGAGACGAACGCCAGTGTGCTGCCATCTTCACTCCAACGGTTGTCGCCAAACTCGCCATCGCACGCGATATCGTCACAAAGCGTACCGCGACGATCATCGGGCGGCATCTTGAAGCGAACCATTTTGCCCGTGTTCACGTCGATAACGACGCGATGAATTTTGATGATCTCTTTGTCCTGTGGCAGCGGATACTTCCATGCTTCGAGCTTTGGTGCACCAACGTTTGTCGTAGCGAGATACATATCACTGACATGGCGTTGGTCTTGCTGAAAGGTCGCAACTTTTGATGAATCTGGCGACCACAGCACGATCGCACGGTCGGTGTGTTTCCAGCCTGCATTGTCCGTAGCATAACCGAAGTCTTTGACGCCATCGGTCGTTAGCTGGGTTTCTTTTTTCGTGGCTTCGTCGCGCACCCAAAGGTTCCAATCGCGAATAAAGACCCGCTTCTTGCCGTCGGGCGAAACGACCGAGATCCTCATGAATGCCGCATCGGCAGGATTTGACGCCGGAGCTGCCGAAGCCGGAACGCCGATCGCCTGGAGCGATGCTCCGACCTTTCGCGAGCCGTCTTTAGGGTCGATCAGAACATATTCGCTACCGGTGGGAGTTAGCACTCGATACCAAAATCGGCCGTCCGCCATCCACGTCGGACGTACGCCGGCACGGTCGATCAGCGGGGAAACTTTGTAGGCCAGCTTCGATTCGGCACGAGCATAATCTTCGGGTGTCAGCGCCGTTTGAGCCACGGCAGACAGGCTAAAAGCCAGCAAAATGAACAGGACAAGGTTTAATTTTTTCATCGTTCTTTCTACGCAGGATCGCGAGATTTGTTTTTCTCGATTTTAACCCAGTTGGCGAGTTCCTGAAATGTTGGCGTCCATGTTTTGTGCTAAAATCTGCCGTTGATCGTGAAAGAAGGATCCAAAGATCTCGGAAAACTAACCGGCGTATTCCCTATCGCTCCGGCTCTGGCTCAACGGGCGGTATTTGTCGCAGTGCTGTCGTTCATGTTCTTTCTGTCAATGATGTTTGCTTTCTATCTGCTCAAGAACATCATTTACTTCATACTTTCTTCCGCATTCCTGATTCTTTACGTGATAATGATGTTCGCCTGGCTGATGCAAAAGCGAAGTGCTGTCGAACTGTATGAGAATGGCGTCATCGTCAAGAAGCGTAAGATCGCCTGGAAAGAGATCGCGTCGATCAGCAACGATGGCGAGCTATTACTTGCGGCCGGCGAAAAGCTTCAGATCTCGTCATCGCTCTACGAACGCGGCCTATTGATAAGCCACATCGAGCGCAACATCGCGCGAGTTTCCTAACACCTCATTTTCTAGTATTCTGATAGATTGATACTGCTTCAAAGGGTAGCGATTTTATGAGCGTAGATGTTGTAATGCCGCAAATGGGTGAGTCGATCACCGAGGGAACTGTGTCACGTTGGCTAAAAGCCGTTGGCGACACGATCGCCAAAGACGAGCCGATCCTTGAGATCTCGACCGACAAAGTCGATGCCGAGGTTCCGTCGCCCGGCGCCGGAATTTTACTAGCGATCAATGTACCCGAAGGTGAGACCGTCGAGGTCGGCACGGTCGTTGCCGTCGTCGGAGAAGCGGGCGAAACTGCCGCCTCAGCACCTGCTGCCGAAGTTCCGCCGGTCGAAATGACTGTTGCTTCTGAGCCCGAGCCGGAAGCAATTCCAGAGGAGCCGGTGTCGGAAACGCCTCCTGCCGCGGCTGCCGCTGATGCATCCGGAACCGAGGTCGTGATGCCGCAAATGGGCGAATCGATCACGGAGGGCACCGTTTCAAAATGGCTCAAGGCGGTCGGTGACGATATTGCCAAAGACGAGCCTCTGCTTGAGATCTCAACGGACAAGGTCGATGCGGAAGTACCGTCGCCGGCAGCAGGAAAATTGCTCGCGATCAATGTTCAAGAAGGACAAACGGTCGAGGTTGGCTCAGTTGTCGCGATCGTCGGAGAAGCCGGAGCCTCAATTCAAACTGAACAACCTAAGGCAGAGACAAGTAAGGAAGAGGGCAACGCCCCCGCTTCTTCGATTTCTGCGATGCCAGTCGCCGCCGTGGCGGCGGCGGGGGCGGTGCCCACTTCCCAACTGACTGGTTCCAATGGATCCTCGACCATTGATGAGCTTCGTCGCCAGAAATCAAGCCCGTTAGTTCGTAATATCGCAAAGGAACATGGCATTGATATTACTCGAATTCCGGGCAGCGGAATCAGCGGCCGAGTGACGAAAGGAGACATTTTGAGCTTTATCGAAACCGGTGCGGCTCTTCGCCCTCAAGACCTACTGGTCAAGGGGGCGGCGGCTCCCGCAATAGCTGCTCCGGCAGTCCCTACGTCTCCGAAATTCACACCGCCGACTCCTGCTATCGCCGTTGATGACCGAGTCGAGAAAATGTCAGTAATGCGTAAGAAGATCGCTGAGCACATGACGATGTCGAAACAGACGTCGGCACACGTGACGAGCGTTTACGAATTCGACATGACGAACGTCGCGAAGTTCCGCAAGGCGAATCAGGACGCATTTCAGGCAAAATATGGCACTAAACTAACGTTCATGCCATTTATCTTCGAAGCGACAACTGCGGCGATCCGCGAACATCGCATCATGAATTCGCAAGTCTCAGGCGACGAGATCATCTACAAAGGTGACATCAATCTCGGTATGGCGGTCGCCCTCGATTGGGGCTTGATCGTGCCGGTGATCAAGCAAGCGGAACGTATGTCGTTGGCACAGCTTGCCGTTGCGGCAAATGATCTTGCCGATCGTGCCCGGGGCAAAAAGCTGATGCCTGACGAAGTTCAAGGTGGTACATTCACGATCACAAATCCAGGTGTATTCGGCGGCTTGTACGGAACGCCAATCATCAATCAGCCGCAGGTCGCTATTCTTTGCGTCGGCACTATCGAGAAACGTCCGAAGGTGATGACGTCGCCCGATGGCGATGATTACATTGCGATCCGTCAGATGGCGTACTTTGCACTGACCTATGACCACCGAGTTGTTGATGGTGCTGATGCTGAGAAATTCCTTTCGTACATGAAGCGTTATATTGAAAACGCTGAATTCTCAATATAGTTTAAACCTGTTGAAAACTCGGCCGGCTTAATGTATCATTCTTCCATTGTTTGATCATTGAGCCGGTCGGCTTATTTTTCTGACAACTCGAAACTCTCCGATGGCGTCTTAGTTGACGGCATTCATACCAATTTTTTGTTTTATAATTCAGGAGATCCGCTATGTTAAAGAAAATCACTACGCTAGCTTTTGTTATCGCTCTTGGTTCGGTTTCGCTGTTTGCTCAGGCCGCTCAGCTTAGAACAGCCGTTGCAGGCCAGAAGTATAAGATCAAAGGTGTCGTTGTCGCCAAAGAATCTGAGAACACCTTTATCGTACGCGACGCTGTCGGTGTTGATACCAAAGTAGTTGTCGCACCCAACGCAAGCATTAAGAACAATGCGTTCTTTGGCGGCGATAAGTATGCCGTAACTTCGATCGTTCGCGGCCTTAACATGGAAGTCGAGGGCGTCGGAGATGCATCGGGCAGCGTTTCTGTAAACAAGGTGCGTTTTGATAAGAGCAATCTGTTGACCGCACAATCGATCGACGCTCGCGTCGCTCCTGCCGAAGATCGTTTGACCGCCGCCGAGCAGAACGCACAACGAATTTCGGGACAGATCGACGAGTTAATGGCGATCTCGAACGCTGCTAAGGGCGGCGCAAAGGCCGCACAGGACACTGCTGATGCCGCTGTCGCCGGCGTAAATGCAACTAATGAACGTATTTCGAATTTGGACGATTACGTAGTCCAATCAACCGCTACGGTCAATTTCAAGGTAAACAGCGCGGTGCTTTCGCCCGAAGCAAAGGCTTCGCTTGACCAGGTTGCCGCAACGGCGAAGTCGCTTCGAGGTTACGTTATCGAAGTAACGGGATTTGCATCAGCCGAGGGCAGCACGGCTCGAAACAAGGCCCTTAGCCAAAAGCGTGCTCAGGCTGTCAAAGAGTATTTGATCGAGAATCACGATGTTGATCTTCGCAGATTTTCTGATTCGTATGGCTTTGGTGAACTAAAGGCAGTCGCCGACAACACCACCCGCGAAG
The DNA here is from genome assembly GCA_016789145.1 of Blastocatellia bacterium. Lineage (GTDB taxonomy): Bacteria > Acidobacteriota > Blastocatellia > Pyrinomonadales > Pyrinomonadaceae > OLB17. The sequence continues at coordinate 8,797 of JAEUQI010000040.1, forward strand.
GCCGAGAGCAAAATCGTCGCGTCGAGGTCAAACTACTCGTCAGCCGCGGTTTGAACACAAACGTCGAAGTTAAGTCGACGAACAACGAAGATTAGTCCTTGCTTTAATTTGGGCATCGTATTTGAACTTGGCCTAGTGTCGAGCGATACGATGCCCTTTTCCTTTTCGGAAATCAGACCAATGAAAAGCTCAATCGATCGATACAAGTTTGGATTCCTTACGCTGGCGATTCTGATCCTTTCAGCCATCAGCGACGGTCAAACGCCGACGCCGACTCCACCGCCGGACGACGAAGTGATCAAGGTCGAATCGAGATTGATCATGATTCCGGCATCGGTCACGGACCAGAATGGAAATGCGATCCTTGGGTTGACGGCCAGTGATTTTGTTGTAAGAGAAGGCTCGAAACCGCAGCAGATCGAGAGTGTTGGGGCGGCGGACAAGGTCCCGCTCGAGATTGCGTTATTGTTTGATATATCGGCGACAACAAGCCCGATGTTCAGGTTTCAGCAAGAAACGGCTGCCAAGTTTCTGATGGACGTAATGCGCGATCAAGATCGCGCAGCAATTTTCACGGTCGGAAAAAAACCGACTTTGATCAGCCCGCGGAGCTCCGCCGCAGAAAGCGTCGCTGCAGTACGCTCAATTATTCCGACAACTGAGTTTACTGCCTTTTACGATTCCATTGCCGCAGCAGCAGAATATCTCAAGCGAAATGCTCCAGAGGGAACCAGGCGCGTTGTTGTCGTGATCTCCGACGGCGAGGACACGAATAGTCTGGCGATAGAGAAAGCTATCAACGACGGCTATCGTAAAGTTGGAGCAAAGATAAACTCGATCGATTCGAAGTCGCTGTATGAATTGACGGTAAAGGCCAGGAACGATGCCGCAGCTGCCGAACGCGTGCGAGTTTCGCGAATGCTGCAGGATGCAGACACGGTTTTCTATTCGATAAATCCGGCAGGTAGCTCGTATCAACTAAACAAGATGAGCGTATTCGGCCAAGAGAATATGCAGCAGTTCGCTGACCAAACCGGCGGCAACGCCTTCTTGCCGAAATTTCAGCCGATCGACACCAAGGACGTTTATGCAAATGACATAAACAAACGCAGCAACGCCTCAGTGTTAGATCGTATATTCAACCAACTCACCAACGAACTTCGCTCTCAATATCTTATCCAGTATTACGCTGACGAAGATAGAGCGAAAGGCTCATTTGTTAGGCTGACAGTCGAAACCCCGAATCGCCAAGGAGCTCGAATTCGTGCTCGTCAGGGGTATTACGTCACCAACTAGCTGTCTTTGTCAGCCTGCGCGATAACTCGCATCTTCCCAAGTTCGAAGCTCGTCTGCTGCATTGTTTTCTTTGGCTGCGATGAATTCGAATTGGTATTCTTGGGCGGCTGCGGTGGGATAGCTCCCATTAGTGGTTGCGGCGTCGGTGTCGAGAATGGGATCAGCAGTTTGCCAATGCTTGTGCCTTTCTTCGAAAACATTCCAACTAGCAGAATTCCGCTGAACATCGTTATCAAGAGCGAAGCAACAGCAGTCGCGTAAATGCGAGTTCGCTGCTTCACTTTTGCCCAGCCAACAGGACAGTCTTGCGTGATAACGCTGCCATCTTCGCGTTTGTACAGACGTACGCAGAGGCGGCCTTCGGCATTGGTGATGAGCGATTCGGCTTCGTCCTGCGTCATGCCCGAAAGGTTATAAACATTGAGCTTACAGTCGCCGCAAAAGCGCTTGCGGTCGTCGCCGTACATCTCGTTCCAATCAGCCGAACAAGGGCTCGCGATATTGATATTGTTCAAAGGACTGTCGAATCTAGCCATAAAAAACTCCGCTCAATAAACATGCAGCATCTCTCGCTACTATGTATAGAACGTAGTTTTAAGAAGAACTTGCGGAGAAAGTTCGATTGTTACGCACTCTTGCCGATCTGACCGGTTGTTCGGCGGAATTTGTGCGTGATCGGTCGACGACGGCCGACGCCGATGGCGTTTGGCGATATTATAATCGTCGGCGGCAGTTGCTGGCGTTTGAATTCGTTCGCCGGATGCTCGAGTTTGTTGAGTATCCAGTAGACGTAATCCGATTCGTGCCCGGCGGCGATGATCTCTTCGGGCGAAGCCTTTCGCTCGAAATACATACGCAAGATCGGATCCATGATCTCATAGGCCGGCAAGCTGTCTTGGTCAAGCTGATTTGGTGCCAATTCTGCCGACGGAGCTTTGTCGATGATCTTGTCAGGAATGATCTCGCGGCCGGCATTTATGTTGATCTGTCGAGAGACTTTCCAAACCTCGGTCTTCAACACATCGCCAAGCACGGCAAGTCCACCGTTTGTATCGCCATAAAGCGTACAATATCCAACCGCCAGTTCGCTCTTGTTTCCGGTCGATAGCAGAAGACGGCCTTCGCTGTTGGAGATCGCCATTAGGATAACGCCTCGAATACGAGATTGCATATTCTCAGCGGCGAGGCTTTCGCCGCCGCGAGTTGGTTTGTGGAGTTCGAGTTGCTGAAGCAGGACTTCGAATGCACCGGAGATCGGTTCGATGCGGCCTTCGCAGCCGAGATTTGCGATCAGTTGTTCGGAATCTTTGATCGAGCCCTCGGACGAGAACGGCGACGGCATCATCACGCAAAGCAGGTTTTCAGGCCCTAATGCTTCGGCCGCAAGGGCCGCGACCAATGCAGAATCAATGCCGCCTGAAAGCCCAAGCAGCGCTTTCTTAAATCCGTTCTTGGCCGCGTAATCACGAATTCCGAGCACTAATGCCTGTCGTATCGTCTCGATCTCGTCGCCTGTTATTCCTCGCGAATCAGGCTTTCCGGCGTCGATCTCGACAGTCTCAACAAACTCTTCGAACGCCGGAGCCTGCAAGATCACGTCCCCCTCTGCATCTGCGATCAGGCTTGCACCGTCGAATATGATGCCGTCATTGCCGCCGACGAGATTCACGAAAACGACCGGCTTTTGCTCGAGTTTTGCGCGATGTGCAACCATGTCGCATCGGAGCTTGATCTTGCCTTTATTAAAGGGCGATGCGTTTATCGACACGATCACGTCGGCGCCCATGGCAACTACCTCGTCCGTCGGATCGTTCTCATACAAACGCTCTTTCCAGAACGTCTTATCGTTCCAAAAATCTTCGCATACAACAACACCGAGCTTTGTTCCGTTCACCTCAAAAATGCGACGCTGCTGCGATGGTTCAAAATATCGCGGATCGTCGAATACATCGTATTCAGGCAGCAAGGTCTTATCAGCAAATCCAACAAGCTCGCCATTATGGATTATCGCCGCCGTGTTATACAGGCGCCGTCCATCTTTGCTGTCATTCGCTCGAACGGTGCCAACGATCGCGGTAATGCCGGTCGTATGCGGAATGATCTCTGCCAATGGTTCGGTCGCCGAGTCGATAATGTCGGCGTCCTGAAACCAATCTTGCGAAGTATAACCGTGTGTGCAAACTTCGGGAAACACAACGAGTTCGGAGCCGTCGGCTTTTGCCTTGGCTATTGCATCTAAAATTTTTCCGATGTTTCCGGCGATGTCGCCGTTGGTGGTATTGATCTGACCGACTGTTACTTTCATTTAAACTTCGCTCTTTGTTGACTGGTCGTTTCGCTTGACCATCGTCAACCGATTTCCTCTATCGTTGTAGGAAACCTCGTCCATAATATTGTAGATAAACAGCACGCCGCGGCCGCTCGTTTTGAACAGGTTCTGCGGGTCCAGCGGGTCGGGGATATTCTTGACGTCAAACCCTTCGCCCTCATCTTCAACGGTGAATTTCGCCTCTTGTTTCGACACCGAAGCGGAAATGCGCACTAGCTTGTTCGAATCGAACTTATTCCCGTGCTTGACCGCATTGACGAATGCCTCGTCCAGTGCGACGAATAGATTCGATTCTTCAGGTTTGATAACGCCGAGCTTTTCGACCCGCTTCATCAGGTAATCGAGAACTATGTGCATGAGCGACACTGCGCTCGGCAATTCAAACTCGATGTTCTCAAGCAGGTCGGCCACATTCTCAACCAGATCAACATATCTGATCTTGTAATCGAGAATGGTCGCGACCATATTCTTTAGCTCTTCTTCGTCGAGCGGCTCGCGACGGAAATTTGACGCGCAGATCTTGAACGCCTTGATCTCTTGCCCTTCGGCAACATCGATCACTTGTTTTGGAAAACACACGGGCGCATCCGAAGGGTCTGTATCAGCGCGATACTCAATGTCGAGGTCGGTAATTACGAGGTCGTAACCTTCAATGTTATCTAGCCGCAACGCAGTTTGACGATCTTCGACCACATCAACCGTATGACCAGTGTGACTAAACACCTCTGAGAGCGAGCTCGCAAGGTCGTCGTGATCGTCGATAATTAGGATCTTTCGCTGCATAAAAGCGTGCCGGCTACGCTCCAATTAGAATAACGAGTCGGCACTTAGTGTTGTTGCAAATAATAACGCAAACTGATAGTAATTTTCTAATTGTGGCTGTCTCAACCTCTACGAAAGAACCCGGCGACGAGCCAACCAACTACTCAATAAAAGATCGTCTTTTACTAAGTATCGTACCAAGATTGTCGCATCTGGTGATCCGGATCATCGCATCGACGTGCCGGTTCGAGGTTCGCGGAATGGAACATCACAAGGCAATCTATGACGCCGGTCAGATACCGATCTATGTGTTTTGGCACGACCGAATTTTTCTAACCACATATTTTTGGAGGAACCAGCACGCGGCGGTTCTTATATCGCAGAGCAAAGACGGCGAGTATATCGCACGAGTAACAGAAAAATTCGGCAATATCGCGATCCGCGGCTCGTCGTCACGCGGCGGCACACGAGCCCTCGTTGAAATGATCAGGAAAATGCGTTCGGGAATTCCGATGGCGATCACACTCGACGGCCCGCGCGGGCCACGGTATGAAGCCAAATCCGGCATTCTAATGCTGGCGAAGAAGACCGGCTGCCCGATATTGCCATTTGTGATCGAGCCCAAGAAATACTGGCAAATTCGGAGTTGGGATCGAATGCAGATCCCGAAACCCTTCACGAGGGCAATTGTCTTGATCAACCCGCCGATCTACGTCGCTGCGGAACAGTCGGATGACGTACTAGATGCAAAACTCGCCGAAGTTCAAGCTACGATGAACGATCTGGTAGAACGCGGACAAGCGTGGCGATCAGGTCAGGCCTGAGTTTCTCCCTTGGCCAAGAACGTCATCCCTAGTAAAACAAAGGATATCCAGATCAGGTCAGCGATCAGCAGATGCCCGAGCTGCATCACGATCGGTGCTAACATCAACAGCGTGGCGGCTCCGAATGCCAACTGGACGAATACCAGGATCGAGACATTCCTCGACCAGAACGCAACTTTCTTATTTTCCGGCGATCTTCGCTTTAACCAATCGGCCAGGAAGAACAACAGAACAACACCTAAGATCGACGAGATAGGATGTGCTATGCGGAGCCGCAACAGCCAGTGCGAAGCCGGGTCGAAGTCCTTTGCAATGCCCTCAGCGATCGACTGCGACGGAAACAACATATGGGCAAGAGCGGCCATCGACCCCGTAATCCCTACAAAAATTATCGCCAGGAGCCCGATAACGATCACGGTTAATTCGATCGGGCTCGGACGTCGAAACCGCCATCCGCGATTGCTCGCCGCCCATGCCGTGAGGGCAAGAAAGCCGATCAGTATGAATGTGTTAACCAGATGGCCCGCTGTCCAATAGGGCCGCGTCGGCGTCCAATTCCCTGCCGTGTTTCCGGTCAGGACGAGGCCGCCGCCGATGGCTCCTTCGACCAGAATGAAGAATAGCGAGAGCAAAGCGAAAGCTCTAGCTCCGTCTCGGCGCTCTTTCTGTTTCAGCGACCAACCTGCCAGGATCAAAACGACGAGGCCCGCGACCGCAGTCGTAACTCTGTGAGAGAACTCGATCAGCGTCTTTAGCTCGGGTGCCGATGGTATCGCTTCGCCATGACAGGTGATCCAATGCTGGCCGCAGCCGTCGCCCGAATACGTTGCCCGCAGGAACACGCCCCACAAGATCACCACGATGTTGTACGCCAGAGCGAACCACGCGAATTTCGCAAAAGCTGACAGTTTTGTTGATGATGTAGTCAATTCTTTCACTCGTATGTTGCTGTTAGGTAGAATATCATTGCTTTTCACGGTGCCGAAACATCTCGGCGATTAGCGACGCTTTATGGAGATCGAGCATTTTTTTATCTGTCCGTACTGCTGGCAAGAAATTTCCGTCGTTCTAGACCTAACCATCGACGAACAATCTTACGTCGAAGATTGTGAGGTCTGCTGTCGCCCGATCACGCTACGCTACACCGCCGAGGACGACGAACTGATCGAGTTCGACGCGATGGCCATTGACGAATGAAAAAAGAACGCATCGACAAACTACTGACGACGCGCGGCCTTGCCGATTCGCGAACGAAAGCCCAGGCGATGGTTATGGCAGGCATTGTGCTCGTTGATGAGAAGCGTGTGGAGAAACCTTCTGAATCATTCGCTACCGATTCGAACATTAGAATCAAAGGCGAAACTGACGAAACCAAATACGTCAGCCGCGGCGGCCTGAAGCTCGAAGCTGCACTACGAGAGTTTTCGATAGACGTAAATGATCTGGACTGTATCGACATCGGTTCCTCTACAGGCGGTTTTACAGATTGCTTGCTCAAACACGGAGCTCGGCACGTCACGGCTATCGATTCGGGAACCAACCAGCTCGTTTGGAGCCTGCGCACGGACGAGCGAATTGACGTTCGCGAACAAACAAACGCCCGCGAATTAACGCCAAGTGATTTTGACCGACAATTCGATCTAGCCGTGATGGATGTTTCGTTCATTTCTGTGACGAAACTGCTCGCCGCTGTTAGTGCCTTGTTCAAAGACGGCGGCCGCCTTGTTGTTCTCATCAAACCTCAATTTGAGGTCGGCCGGGGCGAGGTCGGCAAGGGCGGCATTGTTCGCGAAGCTGAGAAGCATGAACGCGTCGTTTCCGAGGTGAATGCTTTCGCCGGATCTGTCGGCCTGAGGCTGATCGGCGTCATCGATTCCCCGATAACCGGAGCCGAGGGCAACAAGGAGTTTCTCGCCTGCTATGCCAAATGAGCGCGAAAAAAAGCCGCTTGTCGAAGGCCGCGATTATTATTTCGAGAACGGCCTGCTCGTCATGACCGAGGCATTTCATCTGGCTCGCGGCTATTGCTGCGGAAACGGCTGTCGGCATTGCCCTTACGATCACGAGGCAGTTCCGCGAGATCACAAGAGCCAAACTTCCATTTCATCCGGCCGCGAATGAGTGCCGTTCGATATCTGCGCCGTCTCAGTTGTTGGCAGCGAGGTCTGCGTTTGCTTACCAACCGCCAACGACAAGATTGCTTCTTCAATCTCGTCCACCTGCGGCTCGATCGCATAGTAGATCCATTTACCGTCACGACGCGTCGAGACGAGGCCCATCGAGCGAAGCGTTGCGAGGTGACGTGAAACTTTCGGCTGGCTCTCGCCGAGTTCGTCGGCGAGATAGCCGACCGAGACCTCACCATCCGCCATTAGGCGTAATAACCGCAATCTGGTTGGATCTGACAGGGTAACGAACAACGAAGTAAGCGTTTCGGACATAGAATTTAACTCCAGTGACTAATACATATTACGTTTGGCGTATGTGTTTTGCAATCAGCTGCCGCATTGAGTTCTTGATTAGATAAGAATACGATAATTGCTATGTCAAAACGTTCGATCTATACGACCTCGGTTCACGCGGGCGACGATCCGTCGAGCCATTTTGGGGCGATGTCCGTTCCGATCTATCCGGCTTCTGTCTATTCGTTTCCCGACGCTGACGAAGGTGCTGCTCTTCATGACGGCTCAAAAGAGGGCTACTACTATGGCCGCCTCGGAAACCCAACACAAGCGGCATTAGAGAATGCGGTCGCCGAACTCGAAGGTGCTGAGCAAGCACTAGCACTTGCCTCCGGCATGGCCGCTATTTCAGGCATCGTTCTTTCGCTCGTCAAGAGCGGCGAGCACATCGTTGCACCACGATCGATGTATTCGACGACGACGAATTTCTTGAACCACATCGGCGAGCAGTTTGGGATCGAGACGACATTCGTCGATGCGACAGATGCTGAAAGCTATCGAAATGCGGTCCGAGAGAACACCAAATTGTTCTGGATCGAAACTCCGACGAATCCACTTGTATTGATCTCGGACATTTCGGCGATCGCGTCGATCGCAAAGGAACACGGTATAATCTCGGTCGCTGATAACACGTTCGCCACGCCGTATAACCAGCAGCCGTTGTCGCTCGGCGCAGATGCCGTGATACACAGTGCGACCAAATATCTCGGCGGTCACAGCGACCTGACGGCGGGCGTTATCGCGGGAAATGCCATGGTTCTTGAAGCCGTAAAGCACGCAGCCAACAAACTATATGGCGGCAATATCGCGCCTCAGGTCGCTTGGCTAGTGCTGCGCGGCATCAAGACGCTGGCTCTTCGAATGGAGCGGCATAATGCGAACGCATTCGCGATAGCGAACATGCTCGGCGAACATCCGGCGGTCAAGGCCGTCTTTTATCCAGGACTCGCGTCGCATCAGAATCACGAGATCGCGTCGCGGCAGATGACCGGCGGCTACGGCGGCATGATCGCGTTTGACGTCGGCACCTCGGCGAATGGAAAGTCTGTGGCAAATAACGTTGAGCTGTGTACGCTGGCGACTTCGCTTGGAGGCGTCGAGACGATCTTGCAGCACTCTGCGTCGATGACTCACGCGACGCTGACGCCTGAACAGCGAGCTGAAGCCGGCATTTCCGAGGGCCTTATTCGTTTGTCCGTGGGCATCGAGGACGCAGAAGAACTAATGGACGATCTGAGGCAAGCTCTCGGGAAACTTCCGGACTAATACATTCACTTGAACGCATATGAAGTACGTATTGGCTCTAGACCAAGGCACGACCAGCAGCCGTTCGATCATTTTCGACGAGTTGGGACGCACAGTCGCAGTCGCTCAGCGTGAGTTTACGCAGATATTTCCGCAAAGCGGTCACGTCGAGCACGATCCTGAAGAGCTTTGGACCTCACAGTACGAGACCGCCGTCGAGGCACTTGCACGTGCCGATATGTCAGCGTCCGACATCTCTGCGATCGGCATCACGAACCAACGCGAAACGACATTGCTCTGGAATCGTCGAACCGGAAAGCCAATCTACAACGCGATCGTCTGGCAAGACCGCCGAACATCTAGCTTGTGCGACGACGTCCGTGCGTCCCACGGCAACCGAATTACTGAACTTACAGGCCTCGAGGTCGATGCCTACTTTTCGGCGAGCAAGGTCAAATGGCTGCTCGATAATGTAGCAGGTGCTCGCGAATTGGCTGCGAGCGGCGATCTTGCATTTGGCACGGTCGATACGTGGCTTGTGTGGCGGCTGACAAATGGCAGCCTGCACATCACTGACGTTTCGAATGCCTCGCGGACGATGCTGTTCGACATTAACCGGCTCGAATGGAGCGACGAACTTCTCGAAATTTGGGACGCACCGCGTTCGATCTTGCCTGAGGTTCGTTCGTCATCCGAAGTGTACGGCGAAGTTTCGATCGAAGGGCCTCTTGCCGGAATTCGGGTCGCCGGAATCGCGGGCGATCAGCAGGCGGCATTGTTCGGCCAGGCGTGCTTTGATAAAGGAACGACGAAGAACACTTACGGCACCGGCTGTTTTATGCTGCAGAATGTCGGCACGTCCGCAGTTGCGTCCCAAAACCGCTTGCTTTCGACCGTTGCGTGGCAGATCGACGGTGTGACCGAGTACGCGCTTGAAGGGAGCGTTTTTATCGGCGGAGCCGTGATCCAATGGCTACGAGATTCGCTGGGCATAATCGAACATTCGGCAGATGTCGAGGCACTGGCACATTCGGTACCTGACAACGGCGGCGTCTATTTCGTCCCCGCATTTGCGGGCCTCGGTTCGCCGTATTGGGATCAGGACATTCGCGGCACGATCGTCGGGCTGACTCGCGGCACCGTGAAGGCTCATATTGCTCGTGCAGCCATCGAATCGATCGCATTTCAAACCGCCGATCTGCTAACCGCAATGAATGCAGATTCCGGGGTACAGCTCAATGAATTGCGGGCCGATGGCGGCGCCACGGTCAATAAAATGCTGATGCAGTTTCAGGCCGATATTCTGCAGATTCCCGTAGTTCTATCTCAAACCAAAGAAACGACGGCCCTCGGCGCCGCATACCTCGCCGGCCTGGCGTCGGGCGTTTGGATGTCAAAGAGCGAGTTGGCCAATCAATGGCGTATCGAGCAAATATTCGAGCCGATGATGTCACAACTCGAAGCTAATTCAATAGTAACACGATGGCATGATACTGTGCAACACTTATTGCATCGCAAAACAAAATAATTGGGAGCGAAATCATCGCCCCCAACTTCATAACCTAGCCTTCAGTCGGGTCTTCGCCCTTTGACTTGCTCATGACCGGAGCCGATGCGGCAGATGGCAACGGCAGGGCCACGCCGTCGGCGCTGACGAGCGGTTCGTCGTCGGTCTCATTTCGGACAGGCACATCTGCGACGATCAGCTTGCCGGCCTGCTTGGTAAACGTCAGCGTGTCGCGGTCAGCATCGTAATCGACGAGAACGAGATCGCCGTTCTCAACCTGTTCCGTTGCGACGAGATTCGACAGCGGATAGACCAAGAAACGTTCGATGGCTCGTTTCAGGTGGCGAGCACCGTATTTTAGGTCGATGCCTTCGCCCAACAAAAATTCTTTGGCCGGATCGGCACACTCAAAAACGAACTTGGTCCCGGCAGATTCGGTGATGCGATCCTGAACGGCTCTGAGCTCGATGTCGAGTATCTGGCGCAGATGATGTTCCTTGAGGCTTCGGAACACAACGACCTTGTCGATGCGGTTCATAAATTCCGGTGAGAATTTACGTTTCGCAGCTTCGAGTGCGGTGCGGTAGATCTTCGAATCGATCTCGTTATCTTCCTTCGCCTTGTCAGTCTTGTTCGGGGCAAAACCGATGCCGCCTGAGATCATCTCAGACATTTCGCGGGCACCAAGGTTTGACGTCATGATGACGATCGTTCGCGAAAAATCTACGCGGCGATTATCACCGAGCGTTAGGGTCGCTTTGTCGAGAATTCCGAGCAGCAACTGCCACAGCGAATCCGATGCCTTTTCGATCTCGTCGAACAGCACGAACGTCAGCTTCGTGTCGTCGGTGTGAGCCTTGTCCAGATTCTCTTGCGTCAGCATCGGCGACGTTTCGCGATGTCCCAGGTATCCCGGAGGCGAACCGATTAGTTTGGCGATCTCGTGCGAATGTTGAAACTCAGCACAGTCGATCTTGACGACCGCATGCGGATCATTGAGCAGCACCTGCGATGCGGCCTCAACTACGCGAGTTTTTCCTGAACCGGTCGGCCCGAGGAAAAGCATCGTGCCGATCGGCCGCGTCGGGTTGTTCATTCCCGCGAGATAGATCTGGAACAATCCGCTCATACGGCGAACGGCGCGTTCCTGGCCCACGATCTGCTCGCTGAGTTTGTCTTCAAACTCCGCAGCCCGCGGGCTTTTTCGCTCGGGGTCGAGCAATATTCCTTTGTCGTTTGAACTGTTACGCTTCGCTGTTTCCTGTTTCATCTTTCTCACCTCTGCGGCAACCTTGGTCGCCTCAACTATTAGAACGTGGAACCTGTCCGAGATTTGCCGAAAATTTCACGACAAACCGTCGTCAATAATGATGATGCCAATAGAATTTGCGTTTGCCGGACTCGCGTGACGGGAGGGCCGTCGTCCGGATGAACTGAGCGAGTATGAAAGCCCGCATCAGCGTATTGTTTAACATAATTCTTTTTGCCATTGCAAGGCGACAACGCCTCGGTCAATCAAACGCATGCTTCTGTGCCAAGTGTAACTGCTCGGTGTAGAAGAACCGCGGCTGAGAATCCGAGGCGGTCGCTTTCAAAAGTGACTTACGATACTGGAATTCGCGTTCGCTCTCCGGGTAGTTCATCAAATCGAGCAACGTCGCGAAGATATTAGCGTGCGATGCCTTGAATTGTGTATCTAGCGACGGTATTTTTTCTCCGATCATCATCAACGGTACGATCGCGGCCGATCTCGAATCGTTGCAATGCGAAGAAACCTCGCCGCTATCGCGAAGCGACTGGCCGTGGTCGGACGTGTAAATGTACGTTGTGTTGGCTGTCGGGCCATTTGCAAAAAGCGTCGAGAAAAAGCTTTCGAGGTTGTAGGCCAATGCTTGATCATACGAATCTCGCAAGGCCTCACCGGGCTGAGCAAGGTCATATTCGGCATTGCTTTTGTCGAGCGATCTACCGTATAGGTCATTTGGAAACGAATTCTCATAACGCAAATGAACGCCGTATTTGTGCACCCAAATAAAATTGCCGGTCGAAGTTTCGAGGATCGCTTTTACGCGGCGAGCGATCTCGGCATCGCGTTCGTAGCGAGGAATTTCACCGAGGTCGCTCGCCTTTGTCCAACTGCCGTATGTCGAAATGTCAGATGCCTTTCCGAGCCATTGGACATCTGTATGGGCATCGAAATAGTGAGTTTTGTAACCGGACGCGACCGCGTATTGAAAGATCGTCGGCCAGCGATAGACCTCAAAACGCATGTCGGGAAGTTCGGTGAGTCCAGTAAGCAACAACGGATTAGACGTGTGGCTGCACGTCGTTCCGGAGACGGCAATGCCCCAGTTCGCGATCGAACCTTTTCGCGACAGTTCATCGAGCGTCGGTGTGGTTGGCCTTGTATGCCCATTTATGCTCAGCCTGTCGCCGCGTACAGATTCATCGACGATGAACACAATGTTGTTCGTAGCCGAATCATCAGATGAGTAACTTGGCGACGCTCGCGGGGCAGCGTACACAAGCCCCTGCGGCGGCCCGTTGACTGTGCCGAGATACCAACCGGTGGGATAGCTGATAGCCGTTCGTGCAAAGTTACTGAACGACGGGGCATAGTACTGGTTGCTCGTAAAATACGTACTCGCAGCAAAGCATGAGATAAAGGCAGCTACTAACAAAGCAAGAACAGCGAAGTCTCGTCGAACGGTTCTGCGACTAACCATGAGCAAAATACCGAAGCAAAATATCGGTATCAGCGCCAACCAATTTATGTAGGCATACATTGCCTCGTTCGCCATCTGCAGATCAACGCCAGTGAACATCGCGGTAGCAAAATCAATCAAGGTTGAGAAGCGTCGAAAAGCAAAGTAATAACCGTACTCAACCGCGACAACGATTGAGAAGAGGACGAAATAAACCGGCTTCAGCATCGCTCTCGCCGAAAAAGCCGCCCAAACAAATGCGAAAAGTAAAAACGTCGAACCAAGTGAAAGGCCGCAAAAGATCAACAATCTAGAATAGTTTGCGGCTTCCCAATGCCGCAAAAAGGTTAGCCACGGATACGACCAAAAGAAGAAGAAGTACTCAAAAACGACAAGCGCGATCAAGAAGGCCGCCGCTAAAACAAACGGATTTGAGAGAAACAGATTTCGCGAGATTCGGTTTTCGGAAACCGCATCAGTCATAATACTCGAGACCGAGGTGTGTTATCAGTTCTTCGCCCATCAGATGTCGAAGCGTGTTCTTGAGCTTCATTAGTTGGATGAAGAGGTCGTGTTCCGGATACAATTCGGGAGCCGTTTGCGGGGCTTTGAAATAGAACGACAGCCATTCCTGAACACCCTTCATACCGGCACGCGACGCGAGATCCATAAATATCGCAAGGTCCAATGCCAACGGAGCCGCAAGGATCGAATCGCGGCAAAGGAAATCGATCTTGATCTGCATCTTGTAGCCGAGCCAGCCGAAGATGTCGATGTTGTCCCAGCCTTCTTTATTGTCGCCGCGGGGCGGATAGTAGTTAATGCGAACTACGTGCGAAAAATCTCCGTAGAGGTCCGGATAGACCTCGGGCTGGAAGATATGTTCGAGCACCGAGAGTTTCGAAACCTCTTTCGATTTGAAATTTTCAGGGTCGTCGAGCACTTCGCCATCGCGATTTCCGAGAATGTTCGTCGAGTACCAACCGTCCAGGCCGAGCATTCTCGATTTCAAGCCGGGAGCCAAGATCGTCTTCATCAATGTCTGTCCGGTCTTAAAATCTTTGCCGCATATCGGTGTCGATGTTTGGTCAGCAAGTTCGACCAAAGCCGGAATATCGACCGTCAGATTCGGTGCGCCGTTTGCGAACGGCACGCCGCATTTCAATGCCGCGTAGGCATAGATCATCGACGGAGCGATCCGCGGATCGTCGTCGTACATTGCCTTTTCCAATGCCGCCAGCGAAGCGTGAACCTCAGATTCCTCGATGTAGATCTCGGTCGAGGCGCACCATACCATTACCAGCCGCGAGCAATCATTCTCGCTCTTAAATCTTTCGATGTCGGCGATCAACTGTTCGGCAAGATCCATTTTGTTCTTGCCGGTTTTCACGTTGTCGCCAGTCAAGCGTTTGACGTAATTCTGCTCAAAGACAGCCGCCATCGGCTTGAGGCTCGAGAGCGGCTCTGAGACCTGGTTAAGCAGGTCTTTGTCGAGCACGCCGGCGTTCATTGCCGCGTCATACGCGTTCTCTTTGAAGATATCCCAAGCGCCAAAAACTACATCGTCGAGCGACGCAAGAGGAACGAAATCTTTGATCAGCGGCGAGCGATTATCTGTGCGCTTTCCGAGCCTGATCGTACCCATTTGCGTTAGGCTGCCGACCGGTTGCGAAATGCCGCGGCGGATCGATTCGACACCTGCGACGAGCGTTGTCGAGACGGCACCGAGGCCGACCAATAAAATGCCAAGTTTTCCTTCTGCCGGAGCGATCTCCGTTCTATTTGTCATCAATTTTCTCCGAAATACTCAATACTGAAGCATAGTCTTGCACGGCGTGTAAGGCAAACGTAACACTTGATACTGTTGAATGAGCAACGACATCTTGATAGACTAACGAGTCGCCGATCGCGGTTTCGTTTACAGATTTGATTCGTCTAAAGGTCATAGTTTTGGTTCTCATAATGCTGCTCGGAGCGGCATCGTTCTTTGTCGCGCCGATCACCGAGAATGTCGGCGGCCAGAACATCGGTTCGACATTGGCGGCACCGACAGAACTAAAGGCGACCGATTCTGTTTACGCCACCAAGGTCGGGCTGCACTGGGAGCCGATCCCGTACGCGACCGTGTATCGCATTTTCCGCTCGACCACGAACGACCCGCAAACCGGAACATCCGTCGGGACAACGCCGGCCAATTACTTTTTCGATTCGACAGCAGTCGCCGCTCAACAATATTTCTATTGGGTGCGAGCCGAAAATGGCCAGAGCATCAGCGGCCTGAGCAATGGCGATGGTGGCGTGCGTGCCGTTGGCAATAATTCGCCCGGAGCACCTTTTCCACCGCTTCAGCCGCCCTTCGAATCGGGCAATAATCCGATCACCGCCGCGAAAGCTTACCTCGGCAAAACGCTGTTCTGGGACGAGCAGCTCTCGGCAACGAAGACCGTCTCGTGCGGAACTTGCCATCAACCGGCCGCCGGCGGCAGCGATCCGCGGGTCGGCACTTCGACGCGGCATCCGGGGCCTGATAACGCATTCAATACCGCGGACGACATATTCGGCTCGCCCGGCGTGGTCAATAACACTGCGGCGGGAAACTACGTGCCGAGTGCGTTGTTCGGCTTGAACCCGCAGGTCACCAATCGCAAGACGCCTTCGTATCTGAACGCCGGTTACACGACTGACGGCATCTTTTGGGACGGCAGAGCGACCGATACTTTCCGCGATCCGTTGACGAACAATGTTCTGATATCTAGCTTTGGCGGGCTCGAAAGCCAGGCCGTCGGGCCACCGCTCAACACCGGCGAGATGGGCCACATCGGCCGCGACTGGCCGGCTGTCGTCTCGCGAGTGAGCAATTCGAAGCCGCTGGCTCTCGCTCACGACATTCCCGCGGGCCTCACGAATTGGCTCGACGGCAGGACCTATGCCGAGCTTTTCCAGGAAGCATTTGGCTCGCCTGACATCACTCCGGCTCGTATCGCGATGGCGATCGCGACGCATGAGCGAATGTTGTTCTCAGACCAGACGCCGCTCGACCGCTGGTCGGCACAGCTCGAAAATCTCACCGCGCAAGAGGAACAAGGACGCCAGCTTTTCATCTCGCAGCAGTGTACGTTCTGCCACGGCGGAGCCCTGCTAAGCAACGCCTCGTACCAGAACGTCGGTGTTCGCCCGACGACGGACGATCCCGGCCGAGGTGCGTTGACAGGCGTTCCCGCTGACATCGGACGGTTCAAAACACCGCCGCTTCGAAATCTTGAGCTCAAGAAGAACTACTTTCATACAGGCCGTTTCGAGACCGTCGAAGACGTCGTCGAATTCTACAATCGCGGCGGCGATTTTGATGCTCCGAACATCGATCCGCGAATTCAGCCGCTCAATCTGACGGTCGCGCAGCGTGCGGCTCTGACGGCGTTTCTCAAACGTCCGCTGACCGATCCGCGCGTCGCTCAGGAATTGCCGCCGTTCGATCGGCCAAAGCTTTTCACCGAATCGACCAACGTCCCGACCATCACCGGCACAGGCCGTGCCGGCACGAACGCATTGGTTCCTAATGCCATCGCACTTGAGCCGCCGATCGTTGGCAATGATCGTTTCACTGTCGCACTTTCCGATTCGCTTGCCGGTGCTGCGGCGACGCTGGTCATCGATTCGAACGATCCGGGCGTAGGCACAGCGGTTCCGGCATCGGGCTCATTCGCTCGTGTCCAAACCACGACCTCAGGAACAGGCGTCGCGGGCTATGCCTCGGCGGTTTTGACGATCCCGGCAAATGTGTCGGGACGAACATTTTACGGGCGTTGGTACGTCGCCGACGCTGCAGCGGCAAATGGAATTGCCGTCTCGCGGCTGATCACTTTCACGGTATTTGGCGGGACGGCCGGCAAAGCTCCGTTCGATCTCGATGGCGACGGCAAGACGGACGTCTCGATATTCCGACCGGCGGCGGGCGAATGGTGGGCTGAGCGATCGTCGAACGGCAGCACGTTCGCGGTGCAATTCGGCAGTTCGACCGATCGAACAGTTCCGGCAGATCTCACCGGAGACGGCAAAACGGATGTTGCATTCTGGCGGCCGTCGAACGGCAATTGGTATGTGCTCCGCAGCGAAGATCTGACGTTCTATGCCTTCCCCTTCGGTGCAAATGGCGACACGCCCGTGCCCGCGGATTACGACGCCGACGGCAAGTCGGATGCTGCTGTTTTTCGCGGTTCGAACAACACCTGGTACATTCAGCGGTCTAGCGGCGGGACGGACATCGTCGGTTTCGGTGTCGCGGGCGACAAACCTGTCATTGCCGATTACGATGGCGACGGCAAGGCGGACATCGCGATATTCCGCCCGAATGGCGGCTCGGGAGCTGAATGGTGGATCCGACGCAGCTCGAATAATTCGGTCTATGCACTGACGTTCGGAACCTCGACCGATCGACCTGTCCAGGGCGATTTCACCGGCGATGGCAAGGCTGACGTTGCATTCTGGCGTCCCGCAAACGGCAACTGGTTCGTGCTCCGCAGCGAAGACCTCTCATTCTACGCCGTCCCATTCGGCACGACCGGCGACGTCCCCGTTCCCGGCGACTACGACGGCGACGCAAAGATCGACACCGCCATCTTCCGCCCATCAAACTCAACCTGGTACATCAACCGCTCCACAGCCGGCACACTCATCCGAGCTTTCGGCACCACAGGCGACACGCCGCTGCCGAGTTCGTTCCTTCCGTAGAGCCGTACGTCAAAACTCTCGAGTTTCGAGCATCTTTGTAAATGCATCGGTGCCCGGAACGAGCCGCTTAACATTTTCGGCATCTTTGTCAGCAGTCTCCGGCGAGATATGAACGGCGATGTTGGTTCGTGCGCCTATCTGGTCACGGACGATCTTGCGGCCGTTTTCACCTAGAAAGAACCAATACGGTACGAATGCGATGTCTATTTTTTCCGCTGGCAAATTGAATGTCGAAAAATTGTCCGTAGCGACATCGGCGTCGCCGAAATGGAACAGCTTTTTGCCTCCGATCTCGATGATGTGGCCGAGATTCTTAACCCACCAAAATCGTTCGCTGCCGTGCCGCATACCGAGCAAGGTCACCTTGATGCCGTCCTTTTCGTAAACGACGCGCTCGTTGATCTCAGGTGTGATCTCGCGAGTTTGGTTACGGATCGACTCGTGGTCCTTGTAATTTCGGGCAATTTCCGCCATCTGCTGAGAGGTTGCAACTAGGGTGGCTCGGGGATTGTTCTTGAGATGAAGACCGACCGATTCAGGATGAAAATGATCGAGGTGAACATGCGAAACCAGCACGACGCGCACAGTGTTGAACGGCGGTTTGGCGGTTTCCATCGCAGTTAGAACGTCAGGCGGCGGAAAGAGATAGTCCTTGTCATACTCGCGATGCAGCCCGTCGATCAGCACCGAGCGCGTCCCATCCGAGATCAGCACGCCCTCATTGCCGACGTACGTCAATGTCAACTTCCCCGCGGCCTTCGCCGGACCCTGTGCCCCAGCACCACAGCCCAACAAAACCAACGCAAACACTACCACGATAATTCGCTTCATACCGCTCATACGCGATGCCGGAACCGGAAGTTTTCGCATCGATCCAACCTGCTCGCAGTCTTTATTCAGGAAGCGCTACGAGATCTAAGTCCGTGACGCTATCAGTCAAATTAATGATCCGCTGAGCGAACGAGTATTGTTTTGAGGTGACCGATATGACGACGGTTTGGCCAGACTCAACGTCGTCGAAACGGTAATAGCCGAACGCAGAAGTTCTCGTCGTTTGCACCTGTCCATTCGCGTCGGTCAGATGAACAACGGCGTTTCGCAAACCTCTGCCGTCGGGCGTCATCACACGGCCGCTGACGGAGACATTAGATGCCGTTGGCACAGCCGGAGCATTACCGACGCCCCAGTCTGAGAACTGAAATACGCCGGGAGCCGTGATCGTATTGGTAGCAGTATTAACGGTCGTACCGGGCA
>JAEUQI010000041.1 GCA_016789145.1 Blastocatellia bacterium
GATAGACCGCGATGTCAGCCTTGCCGTCGCCATCGAAATCACCGGGAGCGGGCTTGTCGCCCGTTGCTCCGAACGTAAGGATGTCAGTGCCGCCCGATGACTTGTTGATGAACCAGTTCAGCGTCGCCGGCCGGAACACTGCCAGATCGGACTTGCCGTCGCCGTCATAGTCTCCCGGAACAGGTACGTCGCCATTGGCACCGAACGGTGCTGCAAAGAACGAGAAGTCTTCGCTCCTCAAGACAAACCAGTTCCCGTTCGAAGGACGCCAAAATGCAACGTCGGTCTTCCCATCGCCGGTGTAATCCGCAGGCACGATCGTATCCGTGTTCGCACCGAACACCACAGCCGAGTTCCCGCCATTCGACGACCGATTCCACCACCATTCAGACGAAGCCCCATTCGGCCGAAACACCGAAAGATCAGTCTTCTGATCGCCGTCGAGGTCAAAGACCGGTCGTGCCAACAATACAGGGTCATTTAGAGTGATCCGGGCAATTCGATTTCGGGTTTGCCCGTCTATGCTAGTAAACGAGCCGCCGATCAATATTTTTCCGTCCGGCTGCCGCTTTATCATCAGCGGCACCGAGGTAGTCGTTCCTACGAGCATATCTCGAAATGTCGTGTCGAGAGTGCCGTCGGAGTTTAGTCTGGCTAGGTTCTTTCTTGCGATCCCGCCTATGGTCTCAAAACCACCCCCGATGATGACCTTTCCATCTGCCTGGATGAGAGAGGGCCTCACGATAATATTTCCATTACCTGAGATCAGAGGGTTCTGGAATGAAGTGTCCGCGCTTCCATCAGCATTGAGCCGTGCAAATCGAGGGCGTGCCGCACCGCCGATCGACGAGAAGTTTCCTGCGGCGTAGATCTTTCCATCCGGAGCGACTGAGATCAGCGTAACAACTGTGCCCTCCGCCGGAACACTGGCATTAAAGCTCGTATCAACCGTTCCGTCTGAATTCAGTCGGGCAATTAGTCGACGGGTTACGCCGCCAATTGTAGAAAAGTCACCGTTCACAAGGACCTTTCCGTCCGGCAAGACCGTTGCTTGATCGATGCTGCCATTATAGGTCAACGCAGTCCACGTCGGATCGGCAGTGCCGTTAGCATCTATCCGGCGAACCGATGCGATGTTATTAAATACACCGGGCACAATGATCTTTCCGTCGGGCTGCAATGCTATTCGATTAACCGCAACGGCTCCAACGTTTGGAATAGCGGCATCGAACGAACTATCGAGTGTTCCATTTGTGTTGATGCGAGCGAGACGAATTCGTGTAACTCCCGCGACGGCTGAGAAACCGCCAGCGATAAGGATCTTGCCGTCCGGTTGAACGATCATTTCTGTAACCCCGACGATCGGCGTAATGGCGACCTGGGGAAACGACGTGTCGAGCGTACCATCTCCGTTCAAGCGCGCCAGCATATTTCGCGCTACACCTCCGACGGTAGTAAAACCGCCACAAACGAACATCTTGCCATCGGGCAGTATTTCGATATCGGAAACATTACCGTTAACGTCCGGGTTAAACGCATCGAGTGTTTGAGCATCGGTGCTGGCCAATCCGGCCCAGATTATGCTTACAGCAACAAACAGCTTCTTTAATTTCGAAAAATGCATTGACTTCTCCCGTGTCGAAAAAATTTGTATATTTGGTTCCATCCTCTAATGCGAAATCTAGTGTAAGAATCTGACAAATAAATGGAGTCTTTACCTGTGTTAGTTCGAAAGAAAGTGACAACCCGCGCTCAGAGACCTGTATTTGCGGGCCTTGAAAAAATCAAATGGAATGGCTACATGATGTACTTTCCTTGATCTGTATGTCGGTAGTCTGCCGGTTAGTAAGGGCTCTCGGT
Source organism: Blastocatellia bacterium (assembly GCA_016789145.1). GTDB lineage: Bacteria > Acidobacteriota > Blastocatellia > Pyrinomonadales > Pyrinomonadaceae > OLB17. The sequence continues at coordinate 1,861 of JAEUQI010000041.1, forward strand.
GCCTGTCCACTCAACGATGAGCCCTAGTTTACACTCGGATTGCGGACACTTATTTTCTGCTTACCTCGCGCCGCGAATTATTCAGACAGCTATGTTTAGGTCGAGCATTTGGACGGTGGCGGCGAGGAGGTGCGTTTCTTCGGATAGTAGGATCTACCTGTACTATTGGTGAAAGTGCAACCAGAGGCGGGATTGGCGGTGGTGGCGGAAGGGCGGAACGTTGGTGGAATTGGTTAGGTTGGGGCTAAATGATACATGGACTTTCGTGTAGTGTATCGATATCGAGTGAGAGACCGGTGGCGGATGATGACAATCTGTGTTCGATCAGACACGGAGAATTTTGTATCAAATGATCATCTGGTTTGAATCAGCCTTACGTCTAAAAGCGAACCGGGACGGTAATTTTCGAGCTAGATTCAAAAAGTTTTCTACTGTTTTGAATGGGCGATCTCGACAGCTTTTCTTGCGTCGATGACGCCCCAGCCTTGGCGGTCGACTTCGTAGTGCGGGAGGCGTTCGGAGGTTGAGATGAGGATACGTTTCACCTCGGATGGCGTCAGGCTCGGGTTTGCCTCGATCATTTGGGCGACGACGGACGACACTATCGGAGCGGCAAACGAAGTGCCGTCGACGTATTTATAATGGCGTGTTATCACGCTTTCACGGCGAAATTTGAGTAGCACGATCTGGCGTATCACGTGGACCGGACGGTCGAGCGCCGCGTCTAATTCGGCATCAACGCTTGGGTGTTCGCGGATGATCTTGTGCAGATCTTCGTCCTTGGCTTTGTCTAGCAACGACAGCAATTCAGCTTGGTCTGCCGTTGGTGTGTTGGGCAATATCGGCGCCGGAACCCAGATCGACGAAGCGATAACCTCAGGTTTTTGCAGGCCATCGACGGTTGGGCCGTAGGACGAACGGTACATTCCGCGTTTCGCACGGTTGATCGAATTATTGTCATCAAGCCCGCCAACAGCGATGCACGACGGAGCACTTGCCGGCGGCACGACAGGATGCGTCGGCATGTGGCCCGCGTTTCCGACCGCACAAACCACGACAATGCCAACCGCCGAACACGCCTCGACGGCCTGCGACAAAGGGTCGTTCAGATAGCTTTTCTCATAGTCGCCGCCCGCGGAAATGTTGACAACACGGATGTTATGCTCTTCGCGGTGCTCGAGGACCCACGCGAGACCGTCTTCGATATTCTGATCGGTGATGCGTCCTGTTTTGGCGAGTTTGACTAGAACAACGTCTGCGTCCGATGCAATTCCGCGATAGAACCCGTTCGAGAGCGAGCCGTTCCCTGCCGCCACGACCGAAGTCATCATTCCATGCCAGCTAGCGACATCAGGCTGGAAAAGCGTTGAAAGGTCACCGTCTTCGTCAACCAAATTGCGATAGGCGACAATTCGATTCTCAGGTGTGGTAAGGTCAGCGTGCGGATAGAATCCGGAATCGAGAAACGCGATCGTCACGCCTTTGCCCGTAAAACGCTCGTCGGCATCGAGTCTTAGCGGCGTCGATAGCACGTGCGAGCCGTCTTTCTGCATCGCGGCGTCGGCGATAATATGGTCCTTGGCTCGCTCGAATAAACGGACGCAACGAGCACAGACAGCACGAAATTCTGCAGTGTCCGGAGCATTTGCACGTATCAGGTCGGCGAGTTCGGTATCGACAGACGCGAGTGGCACGTATTCGTCGCGAGTTTCACGCGAGCAGACAGGGCACGCGGCATCGCCCGCCGCACGGTCGGCGATAGTGCTATGTCGTGGCAAAGAGAACGTTTCTTGCGGCGTCATTTTGGGATTTAAGTTTTCCATAACACAGGTCTAAAATCAAAGAAGAAAGGGTTTATGAAAATCGGACTAGCATTGTCAGGCGGCGGCGCTCGAGGGTTTGCTCATGTGGGCGTCCTGAAAGCACTTCGTGACATCAAGTTCGACGTCATTACCGGCACGTCAGCCGGCTCGATCGTCGGCGGCGCATTGGCATCGGGAATGACCATTGACGAGCTAGAGAAAATGGCTCGCGAAACAGGTTATTCGAGAGTTGCCAGACCATCGCTTTCGCCTCGTGGGCTGTTATCGAACGTCCCGCTCGGCAATTTTCTCCAGCGACGCTTTCCGGTTTCGAGATTTGAAGACGCTAAAGTGCCTTTTGCGACGGTTTCCTACAACCTGACACGCGGGAAAGAGGCCGTGCGAACTTCGGGCGATATGATCAATGCGATCCGTGCGAGTTGTGCAGTTCCCGGAGCATTTGCTCCTGTTCGTGATGAGAATGGCGACCTGCACGTCGATGGCGGAGTTACGTCAATACTGCCGGTTCGGCTTGCGAGACAACTTGGTGCCGACATCGTCATCGCGGTTGATGTACTAAGCTGCGGAAACTCGTTCAAAGGCGTTCCGATACTTGCAATCGGAATCATGATCCGCTCGGCAATGCGGCTGATCGAAACGTCCTTGGCCGCCGACCGTGTCGACGCCGACATCGTTATCGAACCGCAGATCTCCCATCTTCGGCCCGATCAGATCCGCAAATGCGATGAGTTCATTCGTTTGGGTGAAGAGTCGGGAAAGAGATACCGCGACGATGTACTAAAGCTAATTCGAGGTTAACGTTTGCGTAGGACAGGGATCTTTTCTTCGAGATGCTGCGTTGTATGTTCGGTCGTTGAGAAGACGGACGGCTCTTGCATTTCACCTGCGGCACTGATCGATGCGAGCAGCGTTTCACGTTCCTTGCTCCCGGCTAGTTCTGAGACCTTATCGTTGACGACCGAAAACAATAGGCCGTTCACAAAATATGCGAACCCTACGCAAAACGCGACGATCCCCATTCCGGAAATGAACAAGAGTTCATCTCCGTCATTTTGTTTAGAAAGGCCCAGGAACCCGAAGGCGATCGCCGCACCGATACCGACGAGCATTATGATCGTGCCAACCCGCATTCTCCGAAGGCGCTTTTCGGCCGGAGTTTCGAGAAATTTTTCGATCTCTGGCAGTACATTCTCGGTCACGGCTTCGAGATCTTCGGCCGATCTTAGTTCTCGTATCTTGGCGGCAAACGCCCGTCCGATCTCTTCGCGGGCGCTCGCCGCAGCGGTCGTCAATGTGTCTTGCCCGGCGGCCGTGCCGATCAAGGCTCGTTTGTCGACCCCACAAGATCGGCAAAATTGCGTCGGCTGGTTGTCATCAAAGCCACAACTTGGACAGAACATACTCTCACCTCGATCGTCGCTTGTTAATATATCATCATTTCCTACGGCCAGGGTCCGCAAATTGTTCGTGAAAAAAACGTGAGAAATATGCGGCTACGGACTTGCCAGCGGCGCTTATGCTCGTGCAATATAGCTTTTGTTAGTTCCGCTCTCGCGTGTCAACGGTGATGCGCCCCGATAATGGTTTGTTGGTCGGCGTTTGGAAAGCAAGAGGGTTGGTTGTTCTTTGGTTAATGAAGTTGCTTGCTGGTCGAGCGTTACGAATGTCGGGCCGCTGTCAGGGTTAGACCGTTTTCCTGTAGTATCAGATCTGATTTCGTGCTTCTATTCGGTTTCTTCGTACGGTATTTGTGCGTAGAAACATTTGATTATTTAAACAATGAAACTTTACGTAGGAAATCTACCTTTCCAGACCTCGAGCTATGATCTCGAAGAGTTGTTTGCAAGCATCGGCCCTGTTGAATCAGCCTCGGTTCTCGAAGACCGTGAAACCGGCCGTTCACGCGGGTTTGGATTTGTCGAAATGTCATCGAAAGACGACGGCGAACGTGCGATCGCAGAACTCAACGGCAAGGACTATAACGGTCGCGAGCTGAAAGTAAACGAAGCCAAGCCTCGCGAAGACCGTCCCCGCAATAACTACGGCGGTGGTGGCGGCAACTACGGCGGTGGCGGTGGCTACGGCGGTCAGCGTGAACCGCGTTGGTAACATATAAATGAACGCTAAAGCCCGGAGCTTATGGCTTCGGGCTTTTTGATTTAGGGCTTTGGAATTTTGTTGTGGCGGGAACCGGCTTAGTCGGAGACGGTGTTCGCTTTGACCCAGCGGCTTTGATCGCAGCGTCGGCATCACCGATATTGAAGTTCAAAGTCCGTTCAAGTTTGTTGTCCAGAAAGAGTTCGACTTTGTACTTTCCCGGTAACCACTTATCGGTCGGTTGACCATAGAACGTCACTTGATCCTCGCGATCTTTTAGCGTGTAGCTCGTAGTCACGATCTTTGAACCCGCCTTGATCCCTGGCACCGTAGCGGCCAGCAGTATCATTTTCACATTGGTTCCACCCGGAGCGTTTAGTTTTACAATGCAATAGATCGGTATGTCAGCGAGTTCGAAGTTTTCGGCGCGCTCGCCCTCGGCCCCGTTTCCGTCGTCTTTAGCGAGATAAAGCTCGACGATCTTGCCGCCATCAGGCACGGTATTAGTCGTTATCGTTTGAGCATACGCGGAATAGAATGCAACAAATAGCGTCACAACACCGGCCATCAACACGGCTCTACGATCAAGTTTTGCGTTCATCGTATTATTTGAGTCGCGCTATGGGGCATTAGTTGCATCGTTGGTGGCACATTCTGATACTATAATCTCACCAACGAATGCGTTTTGTTTTCTCTCGACGGTTCTACATTCTATTGGCGATCGGCGTGTTTCCGCTGTCGCTGTCATGGTCGTTTCCCATCTTAACTAACATCGTTCTCGTAGCTGACGTTTTGTTGCTCGTAACGGCATTGGCCGATCATTTGATCAGCAGACTTTTGCCTGAAGGCTTGACACTGAAACGCGAGATAGACGGCCGATTGGCGATCGGTGAGATCTCGACAGTGTTGCTTAGGATCGAGAACACTTCGGATCGGCGACTCCATTTGCGGCTGAAAGACGAGGTTCCCGCCAATATCGAAGTGCTAGATCCACGCGAAACGGAGATCGCATTGGCAGCACAGCAGACCGCCGAATTCAGTTATCGTGTGCGGCCGAATGCTCGCGGGAAGTACGAGTTCGGCAAGACCGCAGTACGACATTTGTCCCGACTTGGCCTCGTCTGGTGCCAGGCGGAACTCGCTGACCCGATGACTGCAAAGGCTTATCCGAATATGCGCCGGGCACGCGAAATGGAATTGAAAGCTCTTGGTGCTCGTTCGTTTCTTGCTATCCAGCGCCGCTCGCTCCGTAGAGGCGAGGGCCGCGAATTCGAGTCGATGCGTGACTACGTTCGCGGCGATGAACTGCGGCATATCTCATGGACCGCGACCGCTCGTCGTAATCGGCTAACAACGCGCCAATATCAGATCGAACGCGACCAGACCGTGATGATCGCTCTCGACGCAGGGCGTTTGATGACCGGCCGAATTGACGACGAGACGAAGTTTGATACAGCTGTTCACGCTAGCCTAGCACTGATGTCAGCATCTGCTCGTGCCGGCGACAATTGCGGATTGATCGTATTTGGCAGGCGTATAATTCGCTATTTGCCGCCGCGTCGAGGTATTGAGCATATAGATTCTGTCCTTGAAGCAATGCACGACGTTGAACCTTCGATGGTCGAGCCTTCGTACGCTCGGGCGTTTCAGTTCATCGCTTCGAACACCAAGAAACGTGCTTTTGTAGTTGTGTTGACAGACGTTATCGACAAAGACAGTTCAAAAGACCTTATCAGTTCGCTCAAACTATTACGGCCACGCCATCTGCCGCTTGTCGCGACCATCGGCGACCGCGACCTTAACGCTGCCGTCAGTCGCCCACCATTAGATCTAAAAGAGGCTTTCATTCAATCAGCCGCCGAAGAAATAATCCACGAACGCACCTCTGCACTCAGGACTGTAGAATCACTCGGCGGCTTGGCTCTCGACGTGACAACGCAATCGCTCGCTCCCAAGCTTCTCGAATCGTATCTGCGTGTTAAAGAACGAGGGTTGTTGTAGTAGAATCCAAACGAATGAAGAAGAAATTCGCACTGGTACTTATTAAGCCCTCGCATTATGACGACGATGGCTATGTGATCCAGTGGTTTCGCTCAGCGATACCAGCGAATTCGCTTGCCTGCCTTTACGGTTTGGCTCTTGAATGTGCTGCCGATAAGGTGCTTGGACCGGAGACTGAGATCGTCACGCACGCTTTTGACGAGACCAATACCGTAATTCATCCCAAGAAAATTATTTCGCTGGTGCGCGATGCGGACGACGGAATGGTGATGCTGGTCGGTGTTCAATCGAATCAGTTCCCCCGTGCGTTGGATATAGCAAAGCCGCTTAGAGAAGCAGGCATCAAGGTCGCAATTGGCGGTTTCCATGTGTCGGGTACGATGGCAATGCTCGAAGAACGCGATGCTTCCGTGCAGAAAGCCCTTGATATGGGCGTCACCGTTTTCGCGGGCGAAGCCGAAGGACGTTTCCACAATGTGCTGATCGACGCCGCGATGAACGCTCTGCCGCCGATATACAATTTCATGGACGACCTGCCGAATATCGAAGGCGTTGCGTCGCCGTTGCTACCGGCTGAGCGCGTTCACCTGACGGCAGGTGCGACGACGAGCTTTGACGCCGGTCGTGGCTGTCCGTTTTCGTGTTCGTTTTGTACGATCATAAATGTTCAAGGCCGCAAATCGCGCCGGCGTTCGCCCGATGACATCGAACGTATCGTTCGTGCGAACGTCGAGCAAGGGCTGCACTCTTTCTTTATTACCGACGACAATTTCGCACGTAACAAAGATTGGGAAGTTATTCTCGATCGGCTGATAGACCTTCGCGAGGTCGAGCAGTTAAAGATCAGCTTTATCATTCAGGTCGATACTCTTTGTCATAAGCTGCCCAATTTTGTTGATAAGTGTAAGCGAGCTGGAGTCAAGCGCGTGTTCATCGGCCTCGAGAACATAAACCCCGACAACCTGCTCGGTGCCAAGAAACGGCAGAACAAGATCACCGATTACCGTGCGATGTTGCTCGAATGGAAACGCGTCGGCATTGTCACCTATTGCGGCTACATTCTAGGATTTCCGGGCGATACGCCCGATTCAATTATCCGCGATATCGAGATAATCAAAGAGGAATTGCCCGTAGATCTGCTCGAGTTCTTTTATCTGACACCGCTACCTGGTTCCGAAGATCACAAAAAGCTACTAGAGGCAGGCGTTGCAATGGACGACGACCTCAACAAGTATGATCTAAATCACGATGTGACAACACATCAGAATATGTCACGCGAGGAATGGCGAGACGTGTACAAGAAAGCTTGGGACACATACTACACCGACGAACATATCGAAACGATCATTCGTCGTGCGATCGCGTCGGGAACCAGTCCGGGCAAGACGACATTCTTCATCGTGTGGTTCCGCGGCTGTCTTGGCATCGAGGGAATACATCCGCTCGAAGGCGGCTTTCTCCGTCGAAAGGTCCGCAAGAATCGCCGTTCAGGCCTCAAGATTGAAAATCCTCTGGTTTTCTATTCAAAATATTGGCTTGGCTCAATTACGAAACTCGGTCGCTGGGCGTCGCTTTACATTCGTCTGAGACTGATCTACAAACGCGTAAAACGCGATCCTAATCGATTCAGCTATATGGACCAGGCACTCGAACCAGTGACCGACCACGAGGAAGAGCGCCAGATGTTCCAGACCGATGCGGCGCAGAGTTATCTCGATAAAGTTCATCGAAATGAACGTATTGCTCGAGGCGAGTCTGTCTAAGATTTCGGTAAAAGCCGTGTTCGTGTATCATTTCGTTTTGCCTTACCTTCTATGGCCAAAGCTACAACAAGCCTAGTAATTTACACGACAAAATATCGTCTCGGCGGCCATCAGTTTCCAGTGGTCGCTGAAACACTTGCGGCTGAAATTCTTGCTAACGGAAACGAGGTTGTTACTCGTGCCGTTGAGAGCAAGAGAGAGGTTTTGCAAGCGATCGCTGAGATACGCGATGACGGCAAAACGATCAACGACTTTATCTTCGTCGGGCATTCGGGAATGTACGGACCGATGTTTGGAACGGTCGCGATGCCTGAGCAGTTTTCGCCATACGAATGGGAGCAGATGGATATTCCTTTTGCTGAGGACGGCGTTGCGAAATTCTACTGTTGCCGTTCGGCTCGTTGGTTCGCACCGTTCTTTGCGCGTACGTTCAATGTTCCGGCCTACGGATTTTTTTGGTATACGACATTTTCAAAGAGCAAGGAAAAATACGTTTCTGTCGGAGACAGCACCGATTCGCCGATGTACACCATCGGCTGCAAAGGCCGCAAATCCCATGGTTTCGGCGCAGCAGCTCGGAAGCGACTCGGCTTTATGCCCGCCGAGGAAATGAAACGATTCGAACCGCGGCCGCCGGATGGTGATACTTCATACGATCATGTTGCGGAGTTGTATGATGCCGCTTTTGTCGATATTCGTGTGCGTCAGGACGAATGGAAGTGGCTCAATGAGCATCTGCCTTCTGGCAAGTACGACCAGCTCGACATCGGTTGCGGAAACGGCGCTTTGCTCTTTGCATTAAGTGATCGTATCAATTCCGGCATCGGCGTTGACGAATCAGGCGGCATTCTCGAGCGTGCCCGCATCAAGAATGCTGAGAACGAACATATCTCGTTCACAAAGATTGACGGTCCTGTGCTTCCGTTTCCCGATAATTCATTCGATGTCGTAACGTCCCTGATGTCCTTTCGTTATCTCGATTGGGATCCGCTGTTAACTGAGATCAAACGCGTGGTGCGGCCGGGAGGCAAGTTCCTGATCATCGACATGGTCACCGTCCCGCCGAAGGTCAGCGAATATCCGCGGCTATTTACCGACAAGCTCAAGACGATGAGAAATCAGCGTGCGAACGCCACGTTCAACGCCGCTCTCAATCGTCTCGTGTCGCATCCTGACTGGAAAAAGATGGTCGAGTACAATCCGATCCGCAGCGAACACGAGATGAAATGGTATCTAGAAAGCCGATTTCCCGGCCAGAAAATGGAGATCCTCAACATGGCGTATCACTCGCGCATCGTCGCGTTCGACAGCGGCCCGGTCGAGAATGGCGTCGAAGTTAAACTAACCTACCCATAAATTATGCTAGGCATTATCGACTGGGGCATCGGCGGCGTCAGTATTTATAAAGTTGTAAAGGAGCAACTCGGCGATTTGCCGGTACTCTATTTTTCAGATACCGGCGTAACGCCATATGGAAAGATGGCTCGCCGCGAATTGGCGGACAGACTCGATGCTGTCATCGAATTCCTGAAAGCTAAAGGTGCGACCCGCATCGTAATCGGTTGCAATGCCGCCAGCACTGCGATCGGTGATCTAGCCGATCATGGAATTCCGATCAAGGGCGTGATCGAACCAGCCGTGGGGTTCGCGTCACGTCTAAAGCCTAAACGTCTTGGTCTGATCGGCGGCCGGCGAACAGTTGTTTCGGGCGTTTACCGACGCGCCTTTTCAGAGAGGAATATCTCGATCGAACAGCGCGTTGCTCAGCCGCTTTCCGGTTTGATCGAGAGCGGCGATATTTCCTCCGACAGACTTCGCAGCGAAGCAAAACGCATTCTCTCGCCGCTCAAAAACTGCTCGCATATTCTGCTTGCGTGTACTCATTACCCTGCGATCTCGGATGTTTTAGCCGACTTCGTTTCACCAAATACCAAACTCATCGATCCAGCCGCTGAGATGGTCAAGATCGTCTCGAAATGGCGCTTGGCAAACGGCAACGCTCAGTTTTTCACGAGTGGCGACGCTATCGCAATGAAGCGTTCGGCAAAGAATGCCTTTGGCGTATCGATCAAAAACGTAAAGAAAGTAACTCTCTGATCTGCAAGCCTCCGACTCCGCGTTCGTTCTGATTTCGTAGGGCAAGTTTGCCCGTCGGAGGAATTATGAAACGAATATTAAACAGCGCAATTATCACGACATTAACTATCATTTCACTCACTTTCGCGACGTTCGCAAACGAACTGCCGCAGGGCAAATGGCAGCTTGATGGTTATAATTTCAAGCTCAAGATCGCGTATCCGATCGACAAGTCAACGATCACGCTCAACATCAACGAGGACGGCAAGCTCGGCGGCAGATCAGGCTGTAATGTGTATGGTGGCAGCTATGGTTTTGAGAACGACGTGCTCAAGATCAGCGACGTTTTCTCGACGATGATGGCGTGCGACGAAATGACGATGAAGTTTGAGCAGACGTTCTATCAAACCCTCTCGGCTGCGACTGAATATAGCGAGGCCAACGGAATCTTGACGCTGACCGACCCGAAAACACTTAGTTTTTTGAGATTCAAGAAGGCTGCAGACGAAAAGCCTATGCCTAAATGTGACTAAAGCGAAGCCTCACACGGCCCCGGACATAGCTTCGGGGCTTTTCTCATTTCGCCCGGCGAGGATAAAGTACGCCAACATTGCGATCCCGCTACCGACACCGACCGCGACCTTGATCGGAGCCGGTATGTTAGCTGGTGAAACAAAGCCCTCGATGATGCCTGCAATCACCAATATCACGGCACAGCCGATAACGATCTTAACGGCCTCGGCACCTTTCTTTTTTAATGCCTGGCCTCGCGTCAGATCGCCCGGATCGATGATCGCGTAGCCGATCATCATTCCGGCACCGGCGGCCATGAAGATCGCCGAAAGTTCCAACACGCCGTGACCGACCATGAATGTCACGAGATCCGTCCCAAATGCAGCGTCTCCTCGGTAACAAGCCCCAACCACTCCGCCAATGCTGACGCCGTTGATCGTCAAAATGTAGAGCGAACCGACACCGAGCAACGCTCCCCAGGCGAACGCGAGAAACGATACTCGAATGTTGTTCGTCAGAATTCCACTCGCCCCGACCTGATTCGCTTCATTCAGCGACAGCCACCAACGCTGCCCTGACTTAGCGAGGTCACCGTACATTTCCGCACCGATCGTGATCGCAAACTCTTGGTTGTTGAAACTCAATATCCCCGAAAAGATCGCGGTCGCCATAAATACGATCATTGCCAGCAGAACATATCGATAGCCGTCGCGAACAGCTTTTGGCAGATCACGAGCAAAAAAATCAGTGACGACAGACGCACCATTCGATTCGGCTCGATAGATCTTGCCGTGAGCACGAATGACGAGGCTGTTCAGGTAATTGATAAGTTTCGGATCGCGAGTTTCAGCACGTGCGATCGCAAGGTCGGCAGCCGCTCGGCGATAAAGTTCGCCAAATTCTCGAACCTCAAGCCGCGACAAACCGCGAAGACTATTGCCCGACATCGTCGCGAGCAGGTCTTCGAGACGTTCCCAGTTGACTTTGTTCTGCTCGAGAAATCGGTTGTTCATATCGAGGGATCCAAGCCTAATTTAGACCTTTAGAAACCTCATTGGCAAATTCGCCTGTCTTCGCAGGATCATCAACGGAGAGCAAATTCGTCGTCCGCTCAGTCACCGACGGCGGCGGTTCGAACGATCGCGCGGGCATCGTTAAAAGCTGCGGCGCCGGAACGTCGGCAGGCGGGGCAACACTTGAGCCACCTCGTTTTAGGGCTCGGCTGGATCGGTTCCAACCAAATCCTACAAACAAGAGGCTCAAGAAACTCAGCGCCATTCCGATCACGAGCAGTGCGCCTATACCTTTGCCAAACGCGATACCCGAGAACATCAGCGCCAACAACGCCGCACCCGTAATACCAAAACTTGCCAGAGACGCGATGAATGTCGCAACCACCGACGTATATCCAGCACGCATCTCGGCATACACTCGCAACAATTCGAGCTCCGGAACCTCAACCGCCAACTTGACGCCGCACCGACGGCAAAATTTCGAATCGTCAGTAGATTCTGTTCCGCATGAGCTGCAGACACTGTCTCTGCCGCGTACGGAAGCGAGAGCCGAGATCGCCTCAGCCTCGCGGGTCAAAACCTCTCTTTCGCCCTTCGTGATCGAAGGATGCTTTACAACATAATCAAATGTGGCCCTTGTACCAAACTCGCCGTGCTGCTTGAGCCTGACCGTCAGCGTCATAGGATAATCGAGCACGTCAGCCGACGAATACGATGTACCCCAGCCACGAGCCTCGCGACGGCCGCGAACCACCGTTTCATCATCATCCAAAATGTCATAACCGAGCCGCTCGAGAGCCGATATCAAACGCTCGCGAACACTGGCAACATCGCCCGCCAAGATCCGCCGCAAATAATGCTCCGTCGTCTGGTACGCAGTTCCGCCACTCTCGACACCTAGCATGAATTCAGCCATTCGATACTCCTTGATCCAATATCATTCTATAATCCTAGAATACGATATTTTCGCACAGGAAGTTGCCAAACTCTGTTCCTATCCAGTCTCCGGCGGCAATTCTGAAATAGTAAATGTTACAAAAAAGCGAAAGACGGCACACAAGGTACCGTCCTTCGCAGTGTGGGGATCTTTCGTTACTTACTAGGGCTTTTTGCTTGCGGGAACCTTTGAACTTCCGTTTACCATCTGATTGGTCATCGAATCTTGTAGGCGGACGGTCAGTTGGTTCTTGACGCCTTTTTGACCTTCGATGCCCTTAGCGACTTTCTCTGCCGAAACCTTCTGAGCAGCATTGGCAACGGTGCCCTTGAGCGTGATCATATCGTTGACAACGTCAACGTTGATCGTCGAATCACGAAGGTCGGTCGCGGCCGCAAGAGCAGCTTTCGTCTTGAACCAGATCCAGCTATCATTCACGCCCTGACCGACGGTGCTCGAACCGCGCTCCTTTTCGTATTCCGCACGATTCTTGTCATATTCTTCGCGCGAAATATTGCTGTTCGAACGGTCGAACGTCGGCATCGGCGAAGGCTTTGTATTGGCATTCACCAAAACAGCGGTGTTATTCGCGTTGGTATTCGTTCTCATATTCGAGGTCGATTCACACGCGGCGAACACACCAGAAACTAGTAAAACAACAGTTAGAAAATATATTTTTTTCATGATCACACCTTAACTACTCAAATTTCACCACCAGCCTCTCTCTTTAGAAGTTCGATATTCCCTTGTACCGATAGTGATTGGAAAGATGTTATCCAATGCCGCGAATAAACTCTGTGCGGTGCAATACAAAGTAATTGAGATTTTCCTCAAACAACTGTCACGGAAAGATGTGCAAAGCCCGTAGCCAAGATCGAGCAAAGCGCTGTGTTTACGGCGCTTCGGCGCATTTAACTTGCGTGCGTTGTTTGACACTAAATAGCGCAAACACTAGTATTTATAGTTTCGACTATTGTCGGAGAAGTGTATCTGTATGTTCGAGTCGCTATCGGAAAAACTGAAGCTGAGCTTGCGAAATCTGCGTGGTGTGGGCAAGTTGACGCCTGAGCACGTGGATGCAGCTTTGCGCGAGATCCGAATGGCGTTGCTTGAGGCAGACGTTAACTACAAGGTCGCTAAGGATTTCGTCGAATCTGTCCGTGTCAAAGCCGAGGGCGAAGAGGTCTGGAACGGCCTAAAACCGCACGAACAGGTCGTCAAGATCGTCTATGACGAGCTGTCGGAATTGATGGGCGGCACTTCGTCGCGGCTGGTGTTTACTAATAAGACGCCGAACGTCGTGATGATCGTCGGGCTGCAAGGTTCGGGTAAGACGACTTCGACAGGAAAGATCTCGCGTTGGCTCGCGGATAATCAGGAAAGGAAGCCTTTGCTCGTGTCTGTGGACGTTTATCGTCCCGCTGCTCGTGCTCAGCTCAAGGTCGTCGGTGATGCCGTGAACGTCCCTGTTTACGAGGCTCCCGAGACCAGCGACCCGATGACGCTCGTTCGCGGCGCGAACAAATACGCTCAGGAAATGGGCTACGACACGCTCATTATCGACACGGCCGGCCGGCTGCACATCGACGATGAGTTGATGGTCGAGCTTGAGCAGATCAAGGCCGAAACCAAGCCGATCGAGGTGCTGTTCGTCGCTGACGCGATGACCGGTCAGGACGCTGTGAATTCGGCTCAGACGTTCCACGAACGCATCGGAATTACGGGCGTTGTGCTCACCAAAATGGACGGCGACGCTCGCGGCGGTGCGGCTTTGTCGATCAAGCAGGTCATCGGCCAGCCTGTAAAATTTGTCGGCGTCGGCGAAAAATACGACGCGATCGAGCCTTTTTATCCCGACAGAATTGCCCAGCGAATTCTTGGCATGGGCGACGTGCTCAGCTTGATCGAGGAAGTTCAGGGCAAGATCGACGAGGAAGAAGCTCAAGAATCTCTGCGAAAGATGACGAGCAATCAGTTCACGCTCGAAGATTTCGCAAATCAGCTCGGCCAGTTCAAAAAGCTCGGCTCAATGTCCAAGCTGATGAAGATGCTACCCGAGCAAATGACCGGCGGCATGCAGATGACCGACGAACAGTCGGAACTCGTCGATCACCAGATGAAACGCACCGAGGCGATCATCGGTTCGATGACCAAACAAGAGCGAAATGACCACAAAGTGATCGACGCGAGTCGAAAAACACGCATCGCGGGCGGTTCCGGTTCGACTATCGCTGAGGTCAATCAGCTCCTGCGTCAGTACGAGCAGATGCGGAAAATGATGGTTCAGATGAACCGCGGCGGACTTTTTGGAAAGATGGCTCGCGGCATGGCCGGTGGTCTAGCAGGCGGCCTCGGCGGTCTGCTCGGCGGTGGTGGAAATCCGCTTAGTATGCTCGGCAGTGGTTCCGCTATAGATTATTCGGATGATGAACCGAACGGTTCGTTAAAAAACAATTTAAGGAAGAAGAAAAGACACAAGAAACGACGTTGATATCGGCCGTTAGCTGACTCAACCTCTCGAATATAATAATTATGCTAGCTATAAGTCTAATGAGAATGGGATCGAAGGGTAAGCCTTTCTATCGCCTGGTAGTTAAGGAAAAGCGTTCAAAGCGTGACGGCAAGTACCTTGAGAACGTCGGCACCTACGATCCGATGCAGGATCCTGCTGAGGTCAAGTTGAACCACGACCGTATCCAATATTGGATCGGCGTCGGCGCTCAACCGACCGATACGGTCAAGAGCCTGATCAAGAACAATCCGATTCTGACCGAGGAAGAACGCGACGCGATGCTCGCGGCACGTGCCGAGAAAAAAGCCGCTGCAGAAGCAGAACGTGCGGCAGCTCGCAAGGCTGAAGCAGACCGTATCGCTGCCGAAGCTGCTGAGAAGGAAGCTGCTGAAAAGGCTGCTGCGGCTGAGGAAGCTGCCTCTGCTGACGCAGAAGCGACAGTTGCTGAAGAAGCTCCTGCTGCTGAAGAATCAGCTCCTGTAGAAGCCGCAACTGAGGAAGTTGCCGCGGCAGAGGAAGCGCCGACTGCCGAAGAAGCTCCGGCTGAGGAAGAAGCTGCTGCGTAAGTTCGTCCGATGAAAGACGCTGTTGAAAAGATCGTGACTTCGCTTGTGGGCGAGCCTGATGCTGTCGAGGTTGAAGAATTCGACGAAGGCAGGACCGTGCGTCTCGAGGTCCGCGTTGGTGCGAGCGACATGGGTCGCGTCATCGGCCGCGAAGGCCGCACCGTCAAAGCGATTCGCAGCATCTTGTTCGCCGCCGGGCAAAAGCACGGCAAGCGTTATCAGCTCGATCTGATCGAAGATTAGTGGACGCCCTCGTCGCTATTGCTCGTGTGTCAAAACCTCGCGGCCTTAAAGGCGAGATGGTCGCTTCGATCTTGACGGATTTTCCTGATCGATTCGCAAGCGTCGAGGCGGTCACGGCAGTTTTTGCAGATGGTACAAGCGAACGTTTCCGACTTGAGAAACATTGGTTTCAAAAGGGACGTGTTGTTCTAAAGTTGGCAGGACTTGACCGTTTAGAAGACGCCGAACGGTTTCGTGAGGCTGATATCTGCATAAATGAATCCGAGGCGGTCGATCTCGAATCAGACGAGTATTTCGATTGGGAACTCGAAGGCTGCTCAATTGAAACTATTGATGGTGAAACGGTCGGCAAAGTTACATCGGTAATGCGAACCGGAGGAACCGAGATCTTGGTCGTACAAGGTGAGAAAGAGTACCTGATCCCGTTTGCCGAAGCGATCTGCATTAGGGTTGATATCGAGAATAAGGTGATCAAGGTCGATATACCGGAAGGGCTTTTGGAATTTTGAAAATCGATGTTCTTACGATCTTTCCCGAGTTCTTTGGTGCCGTATTTGATTTCGGCATCATTCGCAGGGCAAAGCTGGCGGGGATTGTCGGGGTACAAGTGCACGATATTCGCGAATACGCGATCGATAAGCACAAAATGACGGACGATAGGCCGTTTGGCGGCGGTGACGGAATGGTTATGAAGCCGGAACCGATATTCGCCGCAATTGAAAATTTAGTTGGAACGAGTAACCGAGACGCTTATCCGAAAGGCACTCGAGTCGTGTTACTTTCGCCGCAAGGACGTCAGCTCAAGCAGAATGTTGCTAAAGAGTTTGCTGATGACGCAACTCATATCGTAATGATATGCGGTCGTTACGAAGGCGTCGATGAGCGTGTCAACGAAGCTCTCGTTACTGATGAGATCTCGATAGGCGATTACGTCTTATCTGGCGGCGAACCAGCGGCGATCGTGGTTGCGGATAGCATAATTCGGTTGTTACCGGACGCACTTGGAAGCGAAACGTCGGCGGTTAATGACTCGTTCTCAGATGGTTTGCTTGACTGTCCGCATTATACGCGGCCAGCTGAATTTCGCGGGATGAAAGTTCCCGAAGTACTTTTGAACGGCAATCATGCCGAGATTGAAAAATGGCGCTCGATTATGGCGCTGGAAAAGACGAGGGCAGTACGCCCCGATCTACTAAATAACGAAAATGGTGAATGTGGTTCTTGAATTGGGACGACCTCTGGCCGAAGGATAAAAATGAATAGACTTGATTTTGTCGAACAGACACAGTTGAAAGAGAACATTCCTGCTTTTCAGCCGGGCGACACGCTTCGCGTACACGTCCGCATTAAGGAAGGAAACAAGGAGCGACTTCAGGCGTTCGAAGGCGTCTGTATCGCGCGTAAACATGGCGGAGTTCGCGAGACCGTAACGGTTCGCAAGGTCAGCTTTGGCATTGGTGTCGAGCGTATCTTCCCGCTCCATGCAACCGTTATTGACCACATCGACGTCGTACGTTTCGGTAAAGTTCGCCGTGCGAAGCTTTATTATCTGCGTGACCTACGCGGCAAGGCAGCCCGTATCAAGGAACGAGATACGCGTGCTAAGAAGCAGCAGGCTTAGGTTCGATATGAAAAAAGGGCGTCGCGAATTTGTTGCAGTACTTGGTGCTGCAGCCTCGTACGCTCTTTTCCCATTCTTCGGGGGATTTCACGAAAGATATACAACTGAGCCGCTTTGCTGCCATGGCCTTTCGAAGAAATAGGTTCAAAGGCAGTATAATCGGTATCGTGCAAGATTTTACACTCAAAGCCGACCGATCCGAATGGACGATCGGCTTTGATTTTGAGCGACAGGCTCGCAGCGAAGGATTTGCATTTATCGCTGGCATCGACGAGGTCGGTCGCGGGTGCATAGCCGGACCGGTCGTCGCTGCAGCGTGCATCCTGGATATTGAAAAGGCGATCCCGGAAAAGCTTGATGATTCAAAAAAGCTCTCGAACGCAGCACGCGATGAGATCGCAGCCTGGATCAAAAGCGAGTGTATTAGTTACGCCATCGGCAGTGTCGAAGCCGATGAGATCGACCGGATTAACATTCTAGAAGCTACGAAAAGGGCGATGCTCGTCGCCATTGCGTCGCTCGATCCTGCTGCCGATTTTCTACTAATAGACGCTCTGAGGCTAAAGGCGTGTCCGCTTCCGCAAAAAGCCATCATTAAGGGCGATTCTATTTCGGCCTCTATCGCCGCCGCGTCAATACTTGCAAAGACATATCGTGACGCTTTGATGAAGGGCTACGACGAGATATTTCCGCAATATGGCTTTGCTTCACACAAAGGCTACGGCTGTGCTTCGCACTACAATGCGATCCGTGAACACGGCCCATGTCGACTACATCGTATTTCGTTCAAAGGCGTAGCAGAAGAGTCGCCAATACCCACGCTTTTCTGATCACCAATGCCGCATCAGCTTAAGCCTGCAGTTCTTTTCAATAGAAATACTGAACAAAAACTGACCAGATGCGTATTCTGGTCAGAAGCAAGAAAATGCTGGGAGGTTTTATGAGTAACATTTATAGGCTATTTTTCACTTCTTTATGTGCAGTTCTTATGTCAGTCTCGGTATTTGGCCAGCCCACTGCATCGCAAGCCGCTGCCGAAAAGTACGCGAAAGCCATCGCGGAATTCTCGGTCACAGGTGATCGTGCCGGTTATGCGAGATTCGTTGAGGCCAATTTTAGTGCAGGGATGCTGAGTTCGGGACCGCTGGAACGGCACATCAATTTTCTCTCCTCTATCCACCACGCCAGCCGTGGATACGATCTTCATCAGGTTCAGGAGTGGAACCCGAACGAGGTTGTCTATCTTGCAAAGAACCGCCTCACCGGGCTTTGGGATGGTCTCTTGGTAAGGGTCGAAGCCGAAGCTCCCTACAAGATCTCCGCGATAGGATTCCGGCCTGCCAAGAATGCCCCGGCCGAGACAAGATCTCTGTCTGCACGCGATATGGGATCGGAACTTGAGGCATTTGGAAAAAAGCTTTCTGATGCCGACGTTTTTTCCGGTGCAGTACTACTCGCGAAAAACGGCGAGATCATTTACAAGGGAGCGTTCGGCCACGCAAACAAGGACTTTAATGTACCAAATCGGGTAGATACAAAATTCAACCTCGGCTCGATGAACAAGATGTTCACGGCTGTCGCGATCGCCCAGCTCGTCGAGAAGGGAAAGCTATCGTTCGATGATCCGCTTTCGAAGTTCATACCGGACTTTCCAAATGCCGAAGCGGCGAAAAAGTTACAGATCAAGCATCTCCTCTCACATACGGCCGGTTTGGGCGGCTATTTTAGTCCTCGTTATGACAGCATGTCGCGGGCAAAGCTACGTACGGTTGATGACATGCTGAATCTCGCTCGTGAGGACGAGAAGGATATCGCTTTTGAGCCTGGCAGTCGTTGGCGTTACAGCAACACGGGAATGATGGTGCTTGGAAAGGTGATCGAAATCGTTTCCGGGCAATCGTACTTCGACTACGTTCGCGAGAACATTCATAAGCCGTCAGGCATGATGAATACAGATTGTTACGAACTGGACAAGGTCAATAAGAATCTTGCCGTCGGTTACGACAAACAGTATGGCGACGCAGGGGTAGCCTGGTCGAATAACATCTTTGCTCATGTAATGCGCGGCGGGCCACAGGGTGGTGGTTATTCGACCGTTGAAGATCTTCTGAGATTCGATCAAGCACTCCGGCAAGGCAAACTGATCTCTCCTGCGATGTTCAAGACACTTGCGTCCCCCAAACCGGAACTGAACTCTCCAGACTATGGATACGGTTTCGGGGTCAATACAGCTCGCGGTGTAGTAGGCCACAGCGGTGGGTTTCCCGGTATCAATTCTAACTTGGATATCTATACGGAATCCGGATGGACGGCGATAGTCATGTCGAACTATAGCCGTGGTGCCGGACCGTTTATCCAAAAGATGAACTCGATGATTTCGTCCGCTAAACAGTAGATCGACCCGTGTTCTCTAAGGGCCGCCCAAAGAGACAGAAGAGCGGCTTAGAATTCGATCCAATTAGTAGGCCTTTTGGGCTCCGATATGGAGATCCGCGTTTCCGTATTGAAAAGCGGAGCCCTCATTTTCAAAGCGATCTCGGCGGTTATTCGGGCAAGATTCGGTTCGTTGGCTCGCTGCGAAAGGTGAGCAAGAACGATCTCTCTCGCCTTGCCATCGAAATCGTTCGTAAGCCACTCGGAGAGATCTTCGTTTGAAAGGTGGCCGGTTCGCGACATGATACGCTGCTTAAGGTCCCAGCTATAGACTGAGCATGCACGGAGCATGTCGCGACTATGATTTGATTCGACAACGATCGCGTCGCAGCCGCGAAGTTTTTCTTTGATCAGCTCTGTAAAGTAGCCAAAATCCATCAGGGTCGCGACGCGAACGCCTTCGCGTTTCGCAACAAACCCAAAATTATCAGCCGCATCGTGCGGAACACTAAAAGGTTCAAAATCGATGTCGCCGATGCAGAATTCATGATCTGACGTGATCTCGACCGTGCGCACGTTAAGAGCCTTCTGACGTTTTGACGATTCGCTTTCACCATTCGAGCCGCCGGAGCGTGTGTCAAAATAGGCATCCTTCGTTGCTCCGGAAATGAAAACAGGGCACTTGATCGATGACATCAGAACTCGCAGACCACCGGCGTGATCACCGTGTTCGTGCGTGATGAGTACGCCGTCGAGTTGTTCGTGATCGACGCCAACCTCGCCGAGGCGGCGCAATATCTCACGAGCACTCATTCCCGCGTCGACCAAAACATTGGTCCTTTCACTGGAAATAAGTACTGCGTTGCCGGTCGAGCCGCTACCGAGGACGGTGAATTTCATAGGTCAGAGTTCTTGCTTACACGAGAACGCAGAGCCTTTGCCATCGCTCGCGTAGATATCTTGTGCGGAACGTGTGTGCCTAATGTCGCACCGACTTTGTTGGCAAGGCCCGAGACAACCTTCGACTTTCCTTTCTTTAATGCTTTCAGAGCGGTATCTACAACTTGCTCAACCGTTTGCTGGCCTTTCACCTGGATCGGTCGATCGATATTCGAAGCCGCAAAGAAGTTGGTGTTAGTTGAACCGGGACACAACGCCAATATGCGAATACCAAATGGCCGATTTTCCTCAGCAATTGCTTCAGAAAATGACGAGACAAATGCTTTCGTCGCGGCATAGGTCGCCATGAACGGTATCGGTTGAAATGATGCTGCACTCGAAACATTGATGATCGTGCCGGATCCACGTTCGCGCATCGGGACGAGATATTTGTGTGTCAATGCGACCAGAGAACGAACGTTCAGGTCGATCATATTGATCTCTCGAGCGCCATCAAGTTGGGCAAAATCGCCGACTGAGCCGAATCCGGCGTTGTTGATCAGCCATTCGACCTGCATACCGTGTTTTTCAGTTTCCGCGAAAAGCTTGTCTTCGGCACCAGCCTCTGACAGATCGAGAACAACATAATGAGCCGTGATCTTGTACTTGAGCATCAGTTCATCGCACAGCTCGTGTAACGCCTTTTCGGAACGTGCAACGAGAACAAGATCGTGACCGTCGCTAGCCAATCTTCTGGCAAACTCTTCGCCGATCCCACTCGATGCACCTGTAATCAACGTAACTTTATTCGTCATCAAAACTTTCTTCTTGCGGATACAGCGAAAAATACACTGACGCGATACCTGCCACGATTATAGTAAATGTGCCGGCAAAACGAATTATCTTCGCAACGGTTTTTGTTGAACCGATCAGGCCGGTTTCGGTCAGTAGATAATTCCAATCATGAAAGCTACCTTCACTGCCGGTCAGTCCGCCGAGCAAAACGAGTTGCATCACGACGGCGTCCGAGGCATAGACCCAAACGTTCAGTATGCTTTGCCCAACCCAGAACAAGACGATCGCCGCCGAATAATAATGCCGTCGCCAGATAAACGAACCGACGAAGGCGATAGGGACCAATACCTGAAACAGCGAGCCTCCCGCGATGCCCATAAACTCACCGAGTATTCGAAAGATCAAATGTCCCGTCTCATGTATCGGCAGATCTACAATATCGAGAAAACTGCCTTTCATCGGATCGTATGCGATCCAAAGAAAGTAAATGCTTGCGATTGCCGCAAAGACAAGTTTTGGGTAGTTCGGCTGCATGGAAATTACGACAGGAGTTTGAACTCGTTGCCAGGCCTTCTCCGCTTAAAGTCTTCACGTGATACGGCATAGAAGACACAATTCATTCCGTAATGAGTTTCATTGCGTTCGTACTTCATCCCGCATTTTTCCATGATCCGCCATGAACCGGTGTTTGCAGGATCCGCAACCGCGACTATACGGTCTAGACCTGCTATATCGAAGCCGTAGGCGAGCCAAGCGACAGCACATTCATAGCCGAATCCTTGCCGCCAATACCTTTCGGCCAAATTGTAACCAACCTCGATCTCGCCGGTCTCGCCGAGCGGCTGCAGACCGCTCGTACCTATCTTCTCGCCGGTCGCTTTCAAGGTCATCGTTGAAAATCCGAACCCATATTTCTCGTGGCATTCAAGATAGAACGGCATTCTTTCACTGATCGCTTCGCGATTCTGCATTTCCGGCCCGCCCATGTACCGATATACCGGCTCGACGGAACGAAGTTCGATAAGCCAATCGAGGTCCTCGGGCGTTAGTTTGTTTATGACCAATCTATCTGTTTCGAACATATGAAACTACTTGGATCCCTCTAACGTGTAATTATCAATAAAATTCTGCGGAGGTTCAATTTTATGTCCGAATTCGTTCCAAAAGATCTCGATCGACGTAGGTTCTTGCTTGAGGTTGGCTCTACCCTTGCCGTTTTACCGTTGTTGTCGGCCTGCAGCATCGGTACAGTGGCTCAAGCTGACTCATCGATACTAGGAAAGCTCCGGCGTAATGCTTTGCCCATAGGCGGCGAATGGAGCGGTGCTATCGAGGCTCCGACTGATGTGTCATGGCGAACTGAGCTTCCAGTTACAAAAGACGACGGAGAGCGGATCCGCATTGCCGGCACCGTTTTCGCCTCCGATGGGAAAACGCCGTCTCCAAACACGCTGATCTATTTTTATCACACCGACAAATTCGGCATCTATGGTCGAGGAAATGAGCACAAACACGGTAAATATCGCGGTTGGTTATTGACCGACCAGAAAGGACGCTACGAATTTAGCTCGATACGGCCCGCCTCGTATCCGAATTCAACGCAATCCCAGCACATTCATATGACAGTTACAACCCTCGACAAGCGTGAGGACTGGATCGACTCAATACTCTTCGAAGGCGACCGTTTCATTTCAGCTCGCGAACGGCAGGAATCAGGTAAACGCGGCGGATTTCAGCCGATCGTGAAACTAACACAGGGCTCGGATGGCATTATGACCGCGACACGTGACATTTTGATCTCCTAAGGAGATAGTCGCGAGGTCGTCCAAGCACCGTCGCCAAACGTATAAATGATACGATCGTGAAGCCGATTCTGACGGCCTTGCCAGAATTCGAACTTGAACGGCGTCATGCGAAAGCCTCCCCAAAATTCGGGTAGCGGGACATCGTCGCCAAACTTCTCTTTGAATTCCGCGAAGCGATGCTCCAGCTCATCACGTGAATTGATCACGGTACTTTGTGCCGAAGCCCAGGCACCTATGCGGCTATCGACCGGGCGTGAGTTAAAGTACTCTGCCGATTCCTCACGCGAGGTTTTCTCGACCGTTCCGTATATACCTATCTGCCTATCTAACTGCGGCCAGAAGAAATGAAAGACCGTATTCGGGTTTCCAATAAGGTCAGTACCTTTTTTGCTGCCGTAGTTCGTGTAGAACACAAATCCGTCGTGATCGTAGCCTTTTAGCAACACAACTCGGACTGATGGCCGGCCGTCCTCACCGACGGTCGCGACGGTCATCGCATTTGCGTCGATCACGTCCGATGCGAGAGCATCGTCGAACCACATTTTGAACTGCTCAAAAGGGTCGGCCGCGACGTTCGATTCGAGTAGTTCGTGCGATGCGAAATCGCGTCTTAGGTCAGCTAAATTTGGCATTTCAGATCTTGTGTACCAACAGGCCGTCTTTCAGTTTTGGTTCGAACCAAGTCGATTTTGGCGGCATTATCTCGTTCATATCGGCGACGGCGAAAAGCTCTGCCATCGTCGTCGGGAACATCGAAAACGCTACGGCATCTGGACGTTCGTTGACCTGGCGTTCGAGTTCGTTGGTGCCGCGGCCTCCACCGACGAATGAGATACGCGTATCAGTCCGCGGATCACCAATTCCTAATATCGGCGTGAGCAAGTGCGTCTGCAAGACGCTGACATCCAGGCTCTCGATCGCGTCCGGCTCGCGGATATAGTTGATATTCGACCGAAGCTCGTACCATTTCCCGCCAACGTACATACAGATCGTTCCGTGTTCTGACGGTTGTTTATTGCTTGTCTCCGAAACATGAAAGCTCTCAGCGAGCTTTGCCATAAAATCATCATTCGATAAGCCGTTCAGATCGTGAACGACTCGATTATAGGCGAGAATTCGAAGATCTTCGTCCGGGAAGATGCCTGCCATGACGAAGTTGTATTCCTCATCGCCGGTATGATCTGGATTTTTGTCGCGGCAGACATCGCGGGTCAGCTTCGCGCTTTCGGCTCGATGATGACCGTCGGCGATGTAGAGCTCGGGCAATTCTGCGAAAGCCTCGACAAGCTCATTCGGACCTCGCCAAACAGTCTGGCGAACACCGTCTGTTGCGACAAAATCGTAGAGTGGCTCACCAGTAACGGTCTCCGCGACCAGGTTGCGGATCGTGTCTGTATTTCTGAACGCAAGAAAGATCAAACCTGTCTGTGCGCCAACTGCGGTAATGTGATCGGTGCGGTCTTTGACCTTATCCGGCCGAGTTTTCTCGTGTTTGCGGATCAGGCCTTGGTCATATTCATCAACGCTGCAGCAAGCGACGATGCCGGTTTGGCTATGTTCGCCTTCGGTCAGGCGATAGACGAAGACCGAATCTTGACTGTCTTCGATCAGAGTACCGTCCGCAATGAATTGTTCGAAATTAGCTCGTGCTCGTGCATTCGCAGTCTCAGCGTCCGTGCCGTCAGGCAACTCTCCCTCGGCACGCGTCACTCTTAGAAATGACAGCGGATTCTCGGCGACGATCTCGCGAACTTCGCTGTCGTAGATCACGTCGTAAGGTACGCATGCTACGGCGGCGGCATTGTCGGCGGTTGGCCTGATGGCCTTAAATGGTTTTATTACAGACACTTTGATCTCCTAGGTTCTACGGTGTTGCCGGCGTCATCGGCATTGGTGTCGGGACGCCAAAATCTGTCGTTCCGTTTCTCAGCTCGTCAAAGATCCGGTTCTGCTGGTCTTCGATATCGTTTGTCATCTTGTCCGCGGCACCGGCTGTGTCGATCTTCCACTGGTTGTCTTCGAAAACGAATGGCACCGTTTCCCAACGGTTGGCTTGATTCTTGACCTCGATCGTCGCTCGCTCGCCGTCGATCTTTTCGTTTCGAAAATCGATGTTGGTCTGATTCTCACTGAAAAGCGACTGATTCTTAACGATATCGTCCACCGTCGAATTCATTGCCTTTGCCTCTTTCTCGTGCATTTTCATCGTCGCATTAGAGAGCAACATCTTTACCGTCGTGTAGTCCTTCTTTTTCAGGGCGAGCACGTACGTTTTGAACGTCTCCTTTGGCGTTGCTGGAGCTTTCGGTGCACCGCACGCGAACGCCATAGCTGCGATCGCAAAAACTGCTGTAAATCTTGACCAAAACCGCATTATATCGATACCTTTCCCGGTAATTCTCAAAACGATAAGTATATCGCAAAACCACAACGCCTCGAAAATCGGTTATGCTAAGAGCATTATGGAACGAAGAAAACTTGACGAACGAGAACTTTACCGTGAACTAGCCGAAATTCCCGATTGGGAAAGCGAAGGCGACGCCATCAAACTTAGCCGCAAATTCGCTGACTTTGCCGAGGCTCTTGCCTTTGTAAACGAAGTCGGCGACCTCGCCGAAACTGCCGACCATCATCCGGACATCACATTCGGCTGGGGATACGCTGACGTTTTGTTAACGACGCACGATCGCGGCGGCGTGACCGATGTTGATATCGCATTGGCAAAGCAGATCGACGCTATCTAACCTCGGTTTTTGCGCACTTCGTTCGCTTCGGATAAAATCGAGAGTTTACTAGATTCGCTATATTTTGCACATAAGGTAAATAAAACTATGTCTAATGTTCCTATTACAGTAGCCCATGGCGACGGCATCGGGCCGGAGATCATGGATGCTACACTGCATATCCTGAAAGAGGCCGGTGCACGCATCGACATCGAAACCATCGACATCGGCGAAAAGGTTTACTTGTCCGGCAACTCCGCCGGCATCGCTCCCGAATC
>JAEUQI010000042.1 GCA_016789145.1 Blastocatellia bacterium
AAAGATGAGCAGAATTAGGAGGCCTGCACCCTTGGACGCCTCTTCAAAGATCGGTGCGGACATTATCGCTCCGGCGGCCTCGCCAACCTCAGGATTAATGGCAATTCCCACGGCAATCCCGAAGATCGTATTGATCACAAACGACACAATGACAGCGACCAAAGCTCCCCAAGCGAACGCCAAACCTAATAGCCACAGCGGTTCGGGGTCGTAGCGGTCGAGCCAGAGTATCGGAAACAAGTAAATGATCGCAGGAACGAACGCGATCACCGCTGCTACGATCGCGACGCCCGGCCCGACGCTCAAGAACATCAGAGCCGCAACGATCAGCATCATAAAAGCGATCGCAAACAGCGTTATTCCGATGCCGATGTACTTTCCGGCTTTGCTAGGCTCGGGCTTAACGACAGCAGCGTTGCTAAGACCGAAATTTACCAGCGAGGTCTGTACCGAGTGATCTCGTCCTTCGGCCGTGTGCTTAAATTCGTCGATCTGCGCTTCGCGAAAATCCGGTATCGCCGCCGCATACGAATCGAAGATGCGAACAGTCGCCGTCACGCCGTTCTTGCCGAATTGAATCGTATCGCCGCCGTTCAACCGTGCTGAGGCTACCGGCGAACCATTCAAAAATGTGCCATTCGTGCTCTGATTGTCAGTGACATAGTAGCCATCGGCACGGGCTTCAATAAACGCATGCTGCTTTGATGCTATCCGTTCGCCCAAAGGATCAAATCGTATCGAACAGGTCTCCCCACGCCCAACCGAAAGAAAGCCGGTCTCGAGATCGAATGTTTGCCCTGCTAGGGTGCCCGTGTCGATCGTGATCGTCAATTTGCGATTTTGCATACGGCAATATTAGGCGCAAAAAAGCCAAAGTCAAACTTGGTAGCTCGACTTTGGCTTGATATTGCTTAGCAACATGAACTATTGCGGCTGAACGGCTGACGGCAGCGGAGTGTCGCCGCTTTGACCATAAGCTCTTGAGAAGAATGTGCCGCTTGAGCTGTTCATACGGTACCAAACGTTCGTCGACGGACGGAAAACCGCAATATCCGCCCTTCCATCGCCGTCATAGTCAGCCGGAATAGGCTTATCTTCAGGCAATCCAAAATAAGCAGCAGAGAATGCTTGCGTCGAAGGATCGATAATGTACCAGATACCTGTTGACGGACGGTAAACGGCAACGTCGGTGACACCATTTCCATTGAAATCGCCCGAAACCGGAACGTCAGTCGACAATCCGAAGGTCTGATAGTGTACCTGCGAATTTGAACTCTTATAGATATACCAAACGCCATTGGACGGCCTGAATACCGCGACGTCAGTCTTGCGGTCGCCGTCGTAGTCGCCAACCACAGGCTTATCTGTGGAGATGCCAAAGGTCAGAGCCTTAAATCCGCCGGTACTTTGGTTGATATACCAGACACCATTCGACGGGCGGAACACCGCCTGATCGGTCTTGCCGTCGCCGTCGTAGTCGCCGGCGACCGGAATATCACCATTAGAACCGAACTGCACTGCCAAGAAATTGCCGGGATTCGTAGATCTTCGGATCCACCAAGTTCCGGTCGATGGACGGAAGATCGCTTGATCGGTCTTGCTGTCACCGTCGAAATCACCGGGCGTTAGTTTGTCGGTAGCAAATCCAAACGGAATGTTCGCCGACGAGCTGTTCGAGCTGTTTTCGATAACCCAAGAGTTTGTAGCAGGATTAAACACCGAAAGGTCAGTTCGCTTGTCACCGTCAAAATCGGCTACCGAATTCTTCGAAGAGACATCGATGACGTAAAGTCCGGTCGCAAGGTCACCCAAGAGGACCTTGTCTTCGCCAAGAAACGGGAATACAGCCCAGTTGCCGTTGTAACCTGCAATGGCTTGGTTTGAACGAAGATTTAGTCCGCAGACCATGTCTTTCGGGTCAAAACGAGATTTATCTTCGTAAACTTCCCTCAGGTCCTCTTCAGTAAATGCAGCGGGCCACGTATCGTAGCGACCGACCTGAACCGGATCGTTGGCATTTGTGATATCAAAGATCAGTGTTCCGGCTTGGTACCACGCCACATAGAGCTTGTTTCCCATCACGACCGGATTGTGCGGAGTTACTGCAACAATGCCGAGGTCTGCCATCGATGTACGCTTAACGAGAAGCGGATTCGTAGGATTGGAAACATCATAGACGCGGATGTCGCCAGGATTTGCTGCGGCACTGTCGCCGATCTCACGGGCGCTATAGAGGTAATTCCCGTCCTCGCTTGTCCATGCACTGTGATTTGAGTTGAACCCGACAGCTACGGATCCTTGCAAAATTGGTGCTTGTGTTGCGAGGTTCGCAATACTAAAGATGTCGACCCGAGTACTGCTTACAAAACCGGAAAGATATAGCCGATCACCTCGAATGTGCATTGCGTGGACCCAGCCACCATCGCTTGACTGGAAATCCCATTTCAACACAGCTGCAGCAGGGTTTGTGACGTCGATGATCTTGAGGCCGCGAGTTCCTGTTGCATTTGAATTCTCCAATAGGTAGCGTCTACCGCCTTGGTCAAACACCATCATTTCGTGGATCGTGTTGTGCCCGCCTCCGTTCGTTGAGTTTACGATACCCAACAGAACAGGGGCAGCAGGATTAGTAAGATCAACAACGTGGACGCCGCCAGTGCTATTGACATTATTTCCAGAGCCAAAATAACCGCGATTCCCAATAACGATCGCTTCAAGGAATTGGATGTTTGCACCCGGATTGTACCAACTAGCCAAAGTCGGAGCGTCGGGATTTGAAATGTTGAAAATGAAAACGCCTTTGCATCCGTACGAGCCCATTACGGCGATGTTGCCGTCTGCGTAGATATCCGCAAACTTTAGGCTGGCACCCTGTGAGCTAGTACATGTTGGGTTGATATTCGATCTCAACCTAGCATTCTGTACCTGGGCATCCGCCCCAAAACTAAAAAGCAGCACAAAGAGCGCCGCAAGCGAGCACGCGGCGATAGAACGCGCGGCTACAGGCTTATAATTTGACATTATCATCTCCGGTCTTCAACAAGGATTATTGCGGCACAATGTAACTTTTTACTCGCATTCTCGAGAAATTGCAAGCTCGTAAACGCAATCGTTTCGAGAGGTTAGCCGAAAGTGTGAGGTTAAAACGAATGACCTAAGAGACCATTCGCCCAACTTCGCGGGTCGCGAGTTGGAACGTTCCCGGATCGACCTTCTCAAATCGACCGTTTCGGCTTAGAGATACCGCGATAGATATCGTTGGATTCTTGCCCGAGAATTGCATTCCGCCGGCGGTCAGCAGATTGTAAAGCTCATTTACATGGAGTGGTCGGCCCGATTCGCGGAGCAAGAGCGTGCACGCCTGGGTGATCGTTCGATCAGCAAATCTTTGGCTAACAGGCTGCATATTCTCCGTCCGCGTTGGAACGCGGCGATGTTGGTTGAAATACGTGACGTTTCCTGAGATATCGACAGGAAACTGCTCGACAGGCGTCGGCTTTACGATCTCATATTCATCGATCGCCAAACGGCTCACACTTGCCGACGGATTTCCGATCATCTGGGCGTCAATTCGTCGCTCCATTTGAACAGCGGTCGCCTCGAGCGATGCGATCTCGGCTCGCAATGCGTCGGCTTCGGCACCGATCTCTTGAAGGCGCAACGTTAGCTGCGCTTGGGCGTTGCGTATCTGTTGGACGGCGCTTTCAAGTGCCGTGATGGAATTACCGTCTATCATAAGTGCAATAGGCCGCTTAAACTGTAGTATTTGGCTTAAAATGCGGCCGCTAAGGCCTTGGTCTGAAACGACTAAGCGTTACGCTCTATAATGAAGTTTAGGATCGCCTCCAAAGCAGAACGATACTGTGTTTCGGGCAAAACATCAAGACTTTTTTTCGCGCGCCGCAAAAAAGTTTGTGCCTCGGCTTTCATATCGTCGATGATGCCTGCGGTTTCGAGACTGAGTCTTATTTTGTCGCGGGAGAACGAATCGTAATTCCCATCGAGCATTATTCGCTCAAAAACGCCGCGCATTTCGGGCTCGGCTTCGACGAGTTTAATGAGCGGAAGCGTGAGTTTGCCTTCGAGAAGATCGGCCCCGGCATCTTTTCCAAGACTTTCCGCGTCGCCTGTAAGGTCGAGCAGATCGTCCGCAAGCTGAAATGCAATCCCGAGATCGAGCCCAAAATTTCGCATTGCATACTTTGTCGATTCGTCAGCTTCGGCCTGAATTGCTCCGATCTCGCAGCACGCCGAAAACAAATAAGCAGTCTTTCGTCGCAAGATATTGAAATAGTCCTCGACCGAAATATCGAGCCGAGCGATCATCGTCATCTGAATGATCTCTCCCTCGGTCATCTTTCGCGTGAGGCTGGTCAGAATATCAAGGATCTCAAGCGACCGTTCACCAAGCGCCGTCTCGAAAGCCGACATATAGAGCCAATCGCCCATCAAAACGGCACTCTGATTACCGAATCGAGCGTTTATTGAAGGGCGATTACGACGTACATCAGCGTTATCGATAATGTCGTCGTGCACCAACGTCGCCGTATGAAGCATCTCCATGACGGTCGCTAGCCGAATAACGTTCTCCGCCGCATTGCCCCCTGCCGCACGGTTCGTCAATATCAACAACGCCGGCCGCAAACGCTTGCCACCTGACGCCCGAACGTAGTCGCCAAGGTAATTTATGACTTGAATATTCGAAGAGGCCTGACGCTCAAACTCGGCCTCGACGTGCCGCATCTCATCAGCGATCAAGCCAAAAACCTGCTTCGCCGTCGATCGAGTGATCAATTCTCGTTTTGCTGCGATAAACCGTTGCATTCGATCTCGTTACTGTACAGTCGGCACTGAATTTTCGGCAAGCCCAAACGTCGTCTCAAAATGTTTGTCGAAACCATTCATAACGGTCAAGAACAGCATCTTGTCAAAACTGAAGTTATCGCGGTCGCGCGTATCGTAGAGGCCGGTGTTGATCTGTGTTGCCTGGCCGAAATACTGCATCTTGAACGGTGCCGCCGAGTCGCCGTTGTTTAGCGTCATATCAAATAGAAAGCTCGCAACTGGATGATTGTTCGTATAGTAACGACCGCCCTCGAAATTTGTCATCCGATAGACCGACCTGACAGGCTTGATCGTTAACGTCATTTCTATCGATGGCACACCTTGCGGCAATTCATCGACCAATTCCGCGTTTACGAATCCACGTTCGGTCGCCGATGAAAGTAGCAGCTTTAGGTCGGAAAATACCTTGTCCTTACGCGGCTGCGATGCGACCGGAACCGATGATTCGTACGAGCTAACTGTAATTCCAAACTGATCCTCGAGTGTCGCGACCAAGCCGGCATCAACCTCGCGGACCTCGTTGATCTTTATGAAAACTTTGCGGTCAGGCTGTTTTGCAATAGCGTCAAGAAACGCTGCAAAAGCTGTGACTGATTCCGGATTAGCACCTTTCTTGACCTTTGCTGTGTAATTTTCCTTGACCTTCGCAATTATCGAACCGATCGATCGATCGGCCTCGGCCGTAAAATAACCATTTGGAAACTGAGCCTTAAACGCTTCAATTGACTCGATCGTTCCTGCCGTTTTCGCTTGTTGCCAAGCAACATTCTCGGAATATCGCAAGTTCAGCGAATTCAATCCAACCGCCACTCCAACGCCGACCAGAGCCGCAATTATGACGCCGACCAACGTTAACGCTCCCGAGATGCCTTTGCTGTAAGCGTATTTCCGATCGCTCAGTATCGGTCCAAGTTCGTCAACCGCACTTTCCTTCAGACTGTCGAACTCGCCATCAAGTTTCGCGGCAAGGGCTATATCCTGAACATCGATCCGCTCTTCGTGGCTGCCGCTCCAGATCTCGATCTGCTTGTCATCTTCTAACAAGCGTAAGGCTTCGATGTTCTTTAGGCCGATAAATTGAACTTGGCGGCCTTTGACCTTCAGATATTCGTTCGGCGTGACCATATGGCCGCTTTTGATCTTTGAAACTTTCGGCGAGATGAAACGAACTAAACCGAGTAATGCGAGAGGGAACGCAATTACTGAAACGGCAAAGATCAGCCAGAACATCCAAGGTTGCCATTGGGCGTTCTGAGATGTCGAATAGCCGTAGATCAGCCAACCGACAACAAAACCTGCAGGCAACAGGTTGATAAGCGAAACCTTATCAAGGAAGACATACGATCCATTCGCTCCTGCCTGGATCGCAAGCAGGCGATCCTGCGTTTCGGATGGAAGTTTCTTGAAATCAGCGCTCGTCATCATAGGAGTTTAAGAAAAGAGTCTAATTATCTATCTATAGTTATCAAACTGCATATCGATCCCGAAGTCCTTCGCCTTCAATGCCGCGATGACCTCTTGCAGCGTGTCACGGTCTTTGCTAGTGACGCGAATGGTTTCGCCTTGGATCGACGGCTGGACCTTATATTTGTTGTCCTTAATAAATCGGACGACCTCTTTTGCCTTATCGGTCGGAATTCCCTGCTGGATCTTGACTATCTGCCGCACCGTACCGCCGGCCGCGGGCTCGATCTTCCCGTAATCCAAAGCTTTAAGCGAAATCCCTCGCTTCACAAGCTTTGTTTGCAGAATGTCGTTCATGTTGCGAAGCCGCGTCTCGTCTTCGGCAGTCATGATCAGGTCTTTGTCTTTAAGCTCTACCGCAGCCTTGCTGCCTTTGAAATCAAACCGCTGCGAGATCTCTTTTGAGGTCTGATTCAGAGCGTTATCAAGCTCTGCGTAGTCTGTCTTGGAAACAATATCAAATGAATTTTCTTTTGCCATATTTAAGAGTTTGCCACGAATCGGGCGATTTTCACGAATTCAGTTCAAGTCCGAATAGATCTTGAAAATTCTTGGTAGTTCGCTCAGCGATCGTTTCGACCGGAACCTCGTAAAGTTCCGCCATAAATTCTGCAATGTGAACGACCATCGCCGGCTCATTTCGTTTACCTCGATGCGGCACCGGCGTCAAGAACGGACAGTCGGTCTCGATCAACAATCGATCGAGAGGCACGACGCGAACAGCTTCGCGAAGATTCTCGGCTTTTTTGAAAGTGACGTTGCCCGCGAACGAAATATAAAACCCAAGCGGCATCAACGCCTCGGCCATCTTCGCCGTACCGCCAAAACAATGCATGATCCCGCGAAAGCCTTCCCAGGAACACTCTTCCGTCAGTATCTCAACCGTCTCATCGTCCGCGTCACGGCTGTGGATAATTATCGGCAGATCCAACGATTTTGCAGTCCTGATCTGCCGACGAAAAACTTCCCGCTGTACATCTCTTGGGCTGTGGTCGTAATAATAATCAAGCCCGATCTCGCCCCAAGCGATCACTTTCTCGCTCTTCGACAAACCGATCAGATTTGCCTCGGCAGCGTCATCATAGAGCTTTGCATCGTGCGGATGCACGCCAACACTTGCGTAAACACAGTCGTATTTTTCGGCAACCGCAACCGCCTTGGCGATCTCACCATCATGCGGATCACCCGTCCCAACACACAACATCGCCTTAACACCAGCATCTATCGCACGCTGCACAACCGCGTCGCGATCCTCACCGAACGCCTCACCGTCAATATGGCAATGGGAATCTATCAGCACTATTTTTCCGTAGGCGAAGGCTTGTAGGTGATCGTATCGAGAGAGGCGAGCATTTTTTTCAGATCATCTGGATCTGAGTACGTAAATAGCACCTCAAAGATAATTCCCTTAATGTTCGCAAAGTGTAGACGGCTGTAGGTCTTATCCTTCGAATCGAAGGTCTCGACCCATGCAAACTCGATCCCATTTACCTTCTTAATTGTTGCCGGAATCAGAACCTCTTCAGTCTTGTCCAGATAAGTCATCTGATAGGTCTTCGCAACTGCCATTGGAAGGAAATTGGGATACTGAGAACGTTCGGCAAATACGAGTATCATAGCGGATGGAGTCGTTTCGTCAGCCGGACTATTTGCATACATCGCCAACGGCCGTGAATTTTGCTCGGTAAACCGATGGGCGAGTTTGGGCTTATCTCGTTCGACCTCTTCCTTGCCCATTTCCATCAAGATCTCCATCTGATCCTGCGGGATGGGGTTCCAACCCAACGGAGCACTCAGCGAAACACCAAAAAAAGAAGACGAAAAAGATTGGCCTGAAATTGCGACCCCGAAATCACTTGGCAATTCGACCGGTTCGGTCGATGCAGTTGCAACCCTAGTTATTTGAAACGAGTTGTAGAAATTGTCGATCAAACGCTGGTTTGCCGAACGCAATTTCTCCGATTGAGTGCTAAGCCTCCCTTTAGTACCAATAACCAAAAAGTACAATCGAGGACCGGCAGCGATGATCCGCATGTTCAAGCTTACCGTCGCACTCTCATAGGTATTATCTCGACCATAATAGGACCCAAAGTTCAGCTGAACATCTTTCGTAGTAGAGTAACCGGGCTTTTTCGAATTAATGTCACGCGCCGCGTCAAAGCGAAGGTCGAGATCCGCTTTGTCGTCCATGATGGTAGGAAACTCTATGATAGTTACGGCATATTCTGCCAGCATGTTCGCGAACGTCACGCTCGTCATCGGTGTCTTTCCAAATGAAGAGTCACGCTCGGTCGTCTGTTCCCGCGGCTTACCCGGAAACGTTACCTTAAACCCATTCTTTTCCGATTCGTAAACGAAACCAGACGCTTTTGTCACGGTTGTAGTTTGCCCAAAATTGTTCGCAGCAAACACGACTAACAGCAACAAGTAAGAGAAAACCCCTGATGTAAATCTGATCATTTCAACCTCGCACCAACCTCAACATCCTCCAAAAAAGCCGCCAACGCCGGTTTCGGGCCGCTGTCGTCTTCGAGCGAAGCCGCGCAGATCATGCCTTGGGATTCGAGACCGCGCATTTTACGCGGCTTTAAGTTAGCGACGACGACGACCTTTCGGCCGATCAAGGCTTCGGGTTCATAATATTCGGCTAGGCCGGCAAGTATCTGACGGTGTTCTGTTTCGCCAAGATCTATCTCGAATCGCAGCAGTTTATCGGCATTCGGAATGCGTTCACAGACCTTTACCTTGCCAACTTTGAGCTCGACCTTAAGAAAATCGTCGATCGTGATGAAACTCTCAACTTCTGCCGATGCGCCGTCTGCCTGATCTTCTACAACGGCCGCAGGTGCTTCGTTGCTGATCTCTTTTTTCTGACTATTCGCTTCTATCTCGTTCATAACTTTTCTTTTATCGATTCTAGGAAACACGCCGACCGTTTCGCCGATCTTTGTTCCCGCGGACAATTCGCCCCATTTCAGACTCGCCGGATCGATCTTTGCGATATCCTCGCTCAAACCGATCTGCGAATAGATACTTTTTGTCGCCTCGGGCATCACAGGATAAAGCAAAATACTGATCCAACGAAGCGTCTCCGTCGCTCGATAAAGCACCGCATTCAACGTCTCCGCCTGTTTTTCGTCCTTTATCAATTCCCAAGGCTTCGAATCCGAGATCATTTTATCGACGCGAGCGATGACGGCCCAAATAGATTCCAACGCCTGGCTGAACTCAAAATTATCAAACCGCCGCAAAAACTCATCACGAGCATGCGTGACGACCGAAACTAACTCTTGACCATCAGGATCGAGTCCCGCTCGTCGAGCGTTCAGATAGTTCTCTTCAGCGATCTTGCCGTCGGGAACTAGGCCGTCTCGATACTTGGTGATCATCGAGAAAGTTCGGCTCGCGAGGTTTCCAAGACCACTCGCAAGGTCTGCATTGGCACGATCGATCAGATTTTCGTAACCAAACTTCCCGTCCTGGCCAAAAACCATGTCGCGTAACGCGAAATAACGGACTGCATCAACTTGAAAATATTGATGTAATACATCAACTTCGATGACGTTACCTAACGTTTTGCCCATCTTACGACCGTCGGCATCAAGCCACATCCCATGAGCGTAAACGGTTTTCGGCAAAGGTAGTCCAGCGGCTTTTAGAAAGCAAAACCAATAGACCGTATGAAACCGCAAGATGTCTTTGCCGACCAGATGCGTCACATTTTGCCAATATTTATCGAAGCCCGCAGCGTCTTCACGATCATGCCCGTAACCCAAAGCAGTAATGTAATTCGACAAAGCATCAAGCCAAACATACATCACGTGGTCGTCGTCGCCAGGAACCGGAATTCCCCACGAAACCGACGACCGCTGTCTGCTGATCGATAGATCCTGTAAACCTCCTCTAATGAATGAGATAACCTCATTCTTCCGAGCATCCGGTTTAACTAAATTTGGGTTATTCTCGATCGTTTCGAGCAAGAAATCTTGATAATCCGAAAGATTGAAAAAATAGCTCTCCTCGGCTACCTCGTCCAAAGGCCGTTCGTGGATCGGGCAATGTGGAATTTCGCTTCCTTCGGGCAAAAAATACTGCTCCTCGGTCTTGTATTCAGCACACGGAGCACAAAACCAACCGCGATAAAAGGCTTTATAAATGTTTGGATTCCCTTTTGGGCTGACTCCTTTTGCGATCTCACGCCAGAGGTGCTGAGCTCCGGCGTAATGAAACGGCTCGGTCGTCCGCATGAAAATGTCGTAGCCGCTATTTTCACCGTCTAGCCGAAAGTCGTGGAACATCCGCTTCAACTCAGCCGAGATCAAATCCACTTGTTCCTGCGGCGAACGCCCATTTTTCTCCGCCGCTCGCTGAATATTTATTCCGTGTTCGTCAGTTCCAGTCAAGAAATACGCATCAAACCCACGCTGCCGTTTGTGTCGGGCAACAACGTCCGCAACGATCGTCGTGTACAGATGCCCAAGATGCGGGAGACTGTTCGCGTAATAAATGGGAGTTGTTATATAGAAAGTTTCGCTCATTTAGTGAATCGTTTCTTATCGGGTGCCGAAAACTCGTCAGTGTCTTTATATCGCGGCATTGCCGGAGCGTTTGCTATCTTCATTGCGATCGCTAGGCCCAACTCTGCGTTCTGAACCATCGCACCGGCGTCCCACCAATCGTAATACTGGTCAGACGGCTGATGATAGTACTTCGCATTGTAATTCTTAAAGAAATTCAACGCTTCGCCCGTTAAAGGCTGAACAAAATCGTCTCCGTGACGCAATGAAACCGCCGGAACGCCGACCTTTGCGAAAGGAAAATGATCTGATCGGAAGAAAAAGCCCTGTTCAGGAGCCATATCGCCTTCGAGCCGCATTCCACGTTCGTCGGCAACAGACTGGACGAAGTCTCCAAGAGTCGATCGCTCCGAACCCAACGCCGCGAAATCGCGTGTTTCGCCAAAGAAGTTAACTCCGTCGATATTCACGTTTCCGGCTATCTTGTTCAGCGGTATCAAGGGAAACCTCGTAAAATACTCGGCTCCGAGCAGGCCTTGCTCTTCGGCGGTCGGAAACAAAATGTAGATCGATCGCTTAGGCCGCTCTTTCTTGGGCAATTTGCTGATAACATCCGCAATTCCAAGGATCGCTGCAAGTCCGGAAGCATTATCGTAGGCACCATTATAGATCTTGTCGCCGATCGCATCTGCCTCGCCAATTCCGAGATGATCCCAGTGTCCTGTATAAAGAACGTATTCGTTCTTGAGTTTTGAGTCTGAACCTTCGATCTTCCCAATAACATTAGGCGAATCAAACGTTTTGAGTTCGCTGTTCAGGTCAAGTTTGACTCTCATACCCGTCTTTACAGGCTTAAAGTCACGCGATTTCGCTGCGTTCTTAAGTTTTTCAATATCAAAATTGCCCTGCTTGAGCATTTTCGTCGCTGCATCATTGGTCGCCCAAGCACGATATTGCAGGAACGGTGTCTTGTCAGCTTCGGAACGAGCGATCTCGTAGCGCCAGTTACCATTTGAGGTACGAACAACATTCCAGCCATAGCCGGCAGATTCGTTTGTGTGAACAAGAATAACTCCTGCGGCCCCCTTTCGAGCGGCCTCTTCGTACTTGTAAGTCCAACGGCCGTTATAAGTTAGCGCTCGGCCACCAAACAGATTTGGTTCGGCCTCGGTCGCTGGAGGATCATTGACGAGGATCATCAAAACCTTGCCTTTGTAGTCCTCCGCGGCACCTTTGTAGTCATTCCAATTGTATAGCGGCGAGTCAATACCGTAGCCCATGAAGACAAGCTCCGCATCAACTGAGACCTTGGACGTTTGTGCTCCGGTCGTTGCGACAAAATCGTCCCCAAAGTTGTAAGGCGTACTACCGACCATCAGTTTCGTATTTGGATCGGCCTTTACGCCAACGAGCTTTACGTTTTGGAAGTAACTCTTTTTGTTGCCCGGCTTTACACCCGCTGACTTCATCTGATCTGCGAGGTACTGAGCCGCACGTTTTCCGCCATCCGTGCCTGGTCCGCGGCCTTCGAAATCGTCTGCGGAAAGACGCTTAACACGTTCCCGCATTTTCGATTCATCAAACTTTGACGACAAATTCTGACCATAAGATATGGTCGAAACGAACGATAAAACCAGCAAAAAAGCTATACTTTTCTTCATTTTGTTATCCCTTTATTAGCGACATAGCCTCAGCACGTGTACGTGGATCCTTCCTAAATCCGCCCAAAACAGCCGATGTGATCGTCATCGCACCAGGCTTTTTCACGCCGCGAAGCGTCATACACGTATGCTCAGCCTCAACTACGACCATCACGCCGAGCGGATCGAGTTGGTCGAATAATGTCTGTGCGATCTGCTGCGTCAAACGCTCCTGAACCTGCAATCTATGCGAAAAAACCTCAGCAATTCGTGCCAATTTAGACAATCCAACAATGCGGCCGTCCTTTGGAATGTAAGCAATATGGCATTTTCCTACGAATGGAGCCAGATGATGTTCGCACACCGAAGCGATCGAAATATCCTTCACGATCACCATTTCGTCGTGACTATCACCCGGAAGAGGTACGATGTGCTCGCGAGCGTCGATCCACATACCGGCGGTGAGTTCTTCGTAAAAATCGGCAACTCGCTCTGGAGTCTTTTGCAGCCCGTCGCGGTCGGGATCTTCTCCAATTCCCTCCAGCAACAACCGAACGCCGGCGATGATCTTTTTCTTATCTAATTTTCGTTTTTTAGCCACAGTTTTGATCTAAGCTCCGACCGTCTTTACTTTGTTAATTGAGAGCCTTGCTTCTTGCGAGACAGTTTCGAACGTCACTCTATGCTCGATTGCCAAACGGCGTACATCTTCATATTCAGGCTTCACATTAACTAACTTGCCGTTAAGTGTTGCCGTCTTTACGGTTACCTCGCCATACTTAGTTTTTACTTTGACTATTTCTCGCGCCAATGACTCACGCGACGTTTCGGTGATTCGCAAACCCAAAGTCGGCGTCTCAGTGTAGAGCAACTCTCGAATCTCATCGACGATTTCCTGCTCACAAAGCACCGACAGCATCGTCGCCGGACGGTTCTTCTTCATCATTATCGGCGTAAACCAACAGTCCAACGCACCGGCAGTCATTGTACGATCCATTACATGCCCGAGAACCTGCGGCGTGGCGTCGTCGATATTTGTCTCGATGAGCGTTAATTGCTCGGTTTCGAGCATATTTTGAGCCGTCGATTCGCCGATCATCAGCCGCAAAACATTGGGAAACCCTTTGTATTCGCGAGTTCCGGCTCCGTAGCCGCTCTTTTCGACCTTCATTTCGGGTAATTTGCCGAATTCTGAGCAAACTGTAGCCATGATCGCGGCTCCTGTCGGTGTTAATAATTCGCCTTCGATCTCGGTCGAATAGATCGGAATGTTGCTCACGATCTCGGCGACTGCGGGCGGCGGCACGGGGAATTTGCCGTGAGCCATATCAACGAAACCGCTGCCAACATGCAGTTTCGAAGCCGTAAACCGTTCAATTCCAAGCATTTCGAAACCAATGCACGAGCCGACGATGTCAATTATCGCGTCCAAGGCTCCGACTTCATGAAAATGCACTTTCTGAATATCAGTACCGTGGACTTTCGCCTCGGCCTCTGCCAATTTCGTAAAAATCGCGATCGAACGCTGCTTAATGCTGTCGGAAAGCGAGGAATTCTGAATAATATCGACAATATGATGCAGGTGCCGATGTGCCTTTTCGTCAGGAATCACGACGTTTACATGCGTCGATGAAATGCCGGAACGATCTACGGTTTCGATTTCGAGACCGAATTCAGGCAAACCGAGCTTCGACAATTCTGCGACAAGCGCGTCGCGATCGACTCCGAGAGCGATCAACGCACCTAAAACCATGTTCCCGCTTGCACCAGCGAAGCAATCGAAATGCAATGACTTCATACAATTAGCGATTTTAGCAGGAAAACGAGAGAATGCCACGAATGCACGAATCAGTTCTTTTGAAATCACGGCGATAACACTATACTTATAGTTTTTGCACCGATGACTACTACTGAGATACAGAACCTGCTCCGCGAAACCCTGCGATCGACCGCACAAACCGCTTTTGGCGTCGAACTCGATGCAATCGCCGCCGAAACTCCGCCAAAGACCGAACTCGGCGACGTGGCCTTCCCTATCGCTTTTGAGATGGCGAAGCTGATCAAGCAACAGACCGGCGAGAAGCAGAATCCGCGAGCGATCGCCGAGACGCTCAAGGCCGACATCGAAAGCCTCGAGCCTGTTTCCCGCGTAGAGATCGCAGGCCCTGGCTATCTGAATGTCTTTTTCGACCGTGCAAAGTTCCTGCTCGATAATGCCGCGGCCGATCCGCTGCCGCGTGTTGATGCGAATGGTGCGAAGGTCTGCGTCGAACACACTTCGGTCAATCCAAACAAAGCCGCTCACATCGGTCATGTGCGAAATTCCGTGCTTGGCGATACGTTTCAGCGTATTTTGACGGCGAACGGCAAGCGGGTCGAGGTGCAGAATTACATTGATAACACGGGCGTTCAGGTCGCAGACGTCGTGGTCGGCTTTATTTATGTCGAAGGCCGCGATCTCGATTCGATCAAGGCTCTCGATGCTGAGCTCAAGGCCGCGGGCAAGTCGTTCGACTATTACTGCTGGGACCTTTACGCGAGCGTTGGCCAGAAATACCAGACGGACGAAGACCTCAAATCCAAACGTGCCGAGGTTCTGCACCTTATCGAAGCCGGCGACAACGCGACGGCCGAGCTCGCTGATTACGTCGCCACGCGAAACGTCGAGTGCATCACCGACACGATGGAACGCCTTGGCATTCGTTACGATCTGCTGCCGCGTGAATCTGAGATCTTGCACCTGCATTTCTGGGACAAGGCGTTCGAGCAGATGAAACAGCTCGGCGTGATCCACTACGTCGACGAAGGCAAACAGGCCGGTTGTTGGGTGATGCCGTTCGAGGAACACTCTGGCGACGAAGACAACGAAACCGACAAGATCCTCGTCCGCTCGAACGGAACGGTCACTTACACGGGCAAAGACATCGCCTATCAGATGTGGAAACTCGGTATCCTGGGCCTTGATTTCAACTACAAACTGTTCCACACCTACGCCGACGGCAAGCAGCTTTGGATAACGACCGCCGACGCCGGAACGCAGGCTGCCAGCCTGCCCTCTTTCGGCGGCGGCGAGACTATATATAATGTGATCGACACGCGTCAGTCGTATCCGCAAGAGGTAGTGAAAAAAGGCGTTGCGGCGATCTCGCCGGAGCGGGGCGAACATGCGAGCGTGCATTTGGCTTACGAGATGGTCGCTTTGTCGCCGGCGGCGGCTGAGGAACTTGGTTTCGAGCTGTCTGACGAAGACCGCAAACGCACATTCATCGAGATGTCGGGCCGCAAAGGCCTGGGCGTCAAAGCCGATGACCTGATCGATCGTCTCGAGGCGAACGCCCTGCGCGAGGTCGAATCGCGTCACGCCGACGCCTCTATCGACGACAAACGCCACATTGCGCATCAGCTTGCGGTTGGTGCTTTGCGGTACTTTTTGCTCAAATTCACAAAAAACACCGTCATCGTCTTCGATTTCAACGAAGCTCTCTCGTTCGAAGGCGAGACCGGCTGTTTCTGCCAATATTCCGCCGTCCGTGCCAACTCTATTTTCCGCAAACTCGCGGAGTCCGGACACTCCTGTCCGGCTCTTGAATCGTTCGATATCGACGAAATTAAGCGTATCTTCGACACCGGCGACGACATCTGGTCGCTGGCGATCCTTGCGGCGAAATTGGACGAGACGATCGCACAGGCAGCGGCGGCAAACGAGCCCGCGATACTGGCAAAATACACGTTCCAGCTCGCCAAAGCCTTCAACCTGTTCTACCACAACCACAAGATCCTAGCCGAAACCGACGCCGCCAAACGATCCGTCCTCATCGCCACCGCCAACATCGCCCGCAAATCCCTAACAGCGTCGCTCGCGACGCTGGGCATCGAAGTTCCGGAGAAGATGTAGGTAAATTGTTGATTTCGTCCGCGTCCGGCGGCGGGGCGTGGTTGGGTTGTGGGGGGAATCCTTCGGTAGGCTCAGGCTGAACGGACATGTCGAAATGCAGCATTCATCATAGAACAAATCTCAATCTATTGTTGGCCCGCATCAAGGATGAACTTCCAGCCCTCATGGCCCTCGTAAAATCCCAAATTCGTGCCGACAGAATAAACAATCGAGCCGATCTGGTAACCTATAACCTCGCGCAAGGCATCCGACAAAGCCATTCGCCGGCGATCCATACTGTCGGATAAGCTGAGTACAAAAACGTCTGGCTTCGCTCCCATCTGAAGCAACATCTTCAGTA
Source organism: Blastocatellia bacterium (assembly GCA_016789145.1). Taxonomy (GTDB): domain Bacteria; phylum Acidobacteriota; class Blastocatellia; order Pyrinomonadales; family Pyrinomonadaceae; genus OLB17. Next base: position 16,702 of record JAEUQI010000042.1, read on the forward strand.
TTTCGTCCGATCCATATGGTCCCTTTGAAACGTCGGTTACAATTCCGCTCCTAAGATTACGCGGATCGTTCAACAACTCCCATAGGAAGTCGTCATAGCGCTTTTTGTTGGAAGCAAGTTCTGTGAATCGGTCTCCTTTGGAATCAACCACAAAAAGCGAAATAATTTGAGCAATTAGTTCATCGTCTGACTTCATCTACATTTTCGCCCTTCGAAACAGGCTCCCCTCCTTAATGTGATGTTACAACGACAAGTATAGCCCAATTTATCAAGAGGGCATGCTGCGGCTGGCCGATGGAGGCGAGTGGTGACGTAACGGCGGGGCGGAACCAATGACGAATGACGCGTTTGTCGAGACAATGTGCAGACTCGGAGGCACAATTTGGTTGAACCGAGACATTCTGTGTGTGCACATGGAGACAAACCGCACGCACGGAGACATGATGCACGGGCATGGTATCTATTTGCGGCTCAGGGTGCATATCATTGATCTTCGCAAGAAGACTTTTGATTCTCCGAAATCAATATCAAGTCATCCAAGAAAAGATCTAACTCTAGAAAGAAATGTAGAGTCATCCAAAAAAATATTCGACTCGCGGAAAAAATGTAGAGTCGTCCGGAGAAGATTCTGCCGCGGGGAAAATCCATTCGGAGTTGAGGAAAGCTTTTCCGCGGTCGGGGAAACTTTTTCGGAGATCGGAAAAGGTTTTTCGGAGTCGGGGATTTTTTTTCGGAGGTCGGAAAAAGTTTTTCGGAGCTCGGAATTTCTTTTTCGGAGGTCCGAGATTTTTTTTCCGAGGTCGGAAAAAGTTTTTTGGAGGTCGGGAATTCTTTTTCGGAGTCCGAAAAAGTTTTTCAGAGGTCGGAATTTATTTTTCGGAGGTCGGAAAAAGTTTTTCTGGATCGGAAAATCTTTTTCGGAAATAGGTTGGAATGGCGTATGTCTAATGTTTGCAGGTGTTTGAGAGAATTTAGTCGTTGAAAACGACGGTTTAGTTGTAGCCCTCGGTGCGAACCGTGGGAAAGGTTCGCAAGTTCCCGTGAACCATCGAAGATGGTGGTATATTTTGGGCTTCGTGCGTGAGTCAAGGTGTTATGTTACCGTCTTCGGCGATTCAGTGAATCATTCGGTTCTTTGTCTCCGATTCTCACCTTGCTTCTGTCCGCCATCAACCTCGTCCACGCGTCCGCCTCTGGAAAGGCGCCGCCCACGTCGGCCTCTGGTCCGACGCCGTCAGCATCACCGTGAATCCGTGAGCGGTAGTCAGTAGTCAGAAAAATGTCGTTTGCTGCGTCCGAAGGTGGGATACTGTCAGCGACATTCATACGGGCAAGAGTAAGACGTTAATTATGCTTAGCAAAATCCCCAAAGCTACTGTTGTTGGCGCTTCACTCCTCCTACTATTAGTTTGTTTCGTTAAAGTGGAACGATCTCAGACAGTTGCCCGCGTAATCCGCTCCGCCGAAGGAACTTATGTCATTGGAAGCCGAAGCGAGCCATTTCTTCGTCAGGTGACGGTAACCTACAAGAACCGAAAACTTCCCATCAATGACCACGACGACTCGCTTCCAACATTGAGCGGCTACTATTATCGACAAGTTGAAACTTCCGAATTCAAGAGATATGCATTCAAGACCGTCGTCGTTAAACGCGGAGTCGCCAGATTCACGACGAGAGCCATGAACGGATTGCATTTTGTTTTTCGTGGCACTTGGGGAACGGAATTTAACGAAGACGCCAACATCTACAATGTTCCGTTTATGAAGGGAACACTGTTTACCTACAAGAAGGGCAAACTGGTCAAGCGAGAACGTATTAAGTTCGGCCACACGGTAAATGCCTAGGAGGTGCGGCGTTTCGTCATGAATCTCGTTCACATCACAGTCGCATAATTTCTCTCGGCCTTGCGAAAGTTGGTGGTGTTTGTTACAAATGGAATCGATGAAGTTTTTAGGGACAAGCTATTCGTTTGCGACAGATTGGCGAGCCGACTTTGGTTGGTGGCACGCCGGGGCGTCGGGTGAGGTTTGTTCATTTGCGGGGAATTAGCAGTTTCCTAAACGCAAAACCAAATTGACCGGACGCCGCTTGAGACAACTCGGGCGGCGTTTTTTGATTGAATGACGAGAAAGCTAGTAAAACCTGTAGTCGATACGATGCCCGCCGATCTGCTGACGCCTTTGGCGGTCTATCTGAAGCTGTCGGCGCGGCACGGCGATTCGTTTCTGCTCGAATCGGTCGAGGGCGGGCGGAGTTTGGCGAGGTATTCGTTCATCGGCGCCGGTTCGCGGCGTGTAATCGAGGGCGAGGTCATCGGTGAACTGAGACAGCACTTCGCGGAACACTTCGCCGAGACCGACAGCGAACTGCCGCCGTTCATCGGCGGCGCGATCGGCTATCTTGGCTTCGATGCGTGCGAATGGTTCGAGCCGACGCTCGCGAGCGACACTCCAAAAGACGCCGCGATGATGTTCTACGACACCATCGTCGCCTTCGACCACGCCAAACAAGTGATCAAGATCGTCTCGGTCGATATCGAAGGCGAGTCTAGCGACGCGGCGGACCGGAACGCGGCTGTACGAGAGATTCTTGATGATCTAAACTTGCCGATGCCCAAGATAAACCAGCCGCTAACGCAAGTGGAAACGACGTCGAACTGGCAGCGTGGCGATTTCGAAGCCGCTGTCGTCGAGATCAAAGAGCTGATAAACGCCGGCGAATGTTACCAGGCCGTGCTGTCGCAGTGTTTTACGCGGCCGACTTCGGCAAATGCGGTGGCGTTATATCGAGCGTTGCGAACGCTGAATCCTTCGCCGTATATGTTCTTGTTAGATTTAGGCGATAAACAGATCATCGGTGCTTCGCCGGAGATGCTGGTGCGAGCAACGGGCCAAAAACTCGAATATCGCCCGATCGCCGGAACCCGAAAACGCGGAAAGACCGATTCCGAAGACGCCGCACTTGCAGAGGAAATGAAACTCGACCAAAAAGAGGTCGCCGAACACTTGATGCTCGTCGATCTCGGCCGCAACGACCTCGGCCGCGTCGCCGAATATGGCTCCGTGACCGTCGATTCGCTGATGCAGGTCGAGAAATATTCGCACGTTCAGCATCTGGTCAGCTCGCTTTCGGCGAAACTAAGTTCAGGGCTCGATCGTTTCGACGCCCTCGCGGCGTGCTTCCCTGCCGGCACGGTCTCGGGAGCTCCAAAGGTTCGTGCGATCGAGATAATCCGCGACCTCGAACCAACGCCCCGCGGTATCTACGCCGGAGCCGTCGGCTATTTCGATTACGCCGGAAATATGGACACCTGCATCGCGATCAGAACTTTGGTGCTCGAGAACGGCGTGGCAAAGATACAAGCCGGAGCCGGCATCGTCGCCGATTCGGTGCCGTCGGCGGAGTTCGAAGAAACGGTGAACAAGGCGAAAGTTATGATGCGAACGATCGACATCGCGGAGGGCCGAATATGAGCGAAGCCATACGCCATTACACCAACGAATTTCGCTCACGACGCGACGTCTCGCCGCATGATGCCGAGGTTCTCTTCGCCGACATGATCGCGTCTGACGACGCCGATTCTCTTGCCGATCTGCTATCGGCTTGGTCAGCAAAAGGCACGACCGAGGACGAGCTGTTCCGTTTCGCCACCATCATGCGAAGCCGCATGAAACGGCTCGAACACACCTACGACGCCGTCGTCGATATCGTCGGCACAGGCGGCAGCAGATCGAAAACATTCAACCTCTCGACCGCCGCCGCTTTTGTCATCGCAGGTGCCGGCATTCCCGTAGCAAAGCACGGAAATCGCGCCGCGACGAGCTCGTCCGGCAGTGCAGACGTTCTGTCGCAACTCGGCATCAACGTCGATGTTGAGCCTGAGATAGCCGCGAATCAACTTGCCGAACACGGCATCTGCTTTATGTTTGCACCGAGATTTCATTCGCTATCACCGACTCTCGCAGCAGCACGAAAACAGGTCGCGGGGCCGACCATCTTCAACAATCTCGGCCCGCTGTGCAACCCTTCGCTCGCTCAGCATCAGGTCATAGGTGTTTGGGATCGAAGCCTAGTCACAAAGACTGCACGCGTGCTCGCGAGGCTCGGAACCGGAAAGTCGTGGATCGTGCACGGCAGTTCGGGGCTCGACGAGATCGCTCTCGAGGCTCCGACATTTGTGGCCGAGATCGAGAATGACGCGATACGTGAGTTTTCCGTCGCGAGCAGTGATTTTGGATCTGATTCAATAGATCTCGACGTACCTTTTGGCTGTGACGCGAATCAAAGCTCCACGATCATCGAGAACATCTTGAATAACGAAATGAAGAACACATCCGCCGAAAAACTCGTGCTGATGAATGCCGCGTCCGCGATTTATGTCGCAGGCGTCGCCACCAGTTTGACCGAGGCATATAGCGTCGCCGAGGAAAGTATCCGAACGGGCAATGCCGCAGATAAATTGCGGAATTTACAAAACCAATGAGTAGTACCTTCCTAGACAAAGTAACTGCCGAGACCCGCGAACGCGTTGCTGCCGCTCGCGAGTTTGGCTATCTCGATAAGCTGACCAAGGTCGCCGCCAAACGTGCCGCCGAACGCGGCCCAAACAAGTTTCGCGACGCGATCTCGCGAAAAGATTGCGTAAACATAATCGCCGAGATCAAACGGGCTTCGCCTTCCCGAGGCGTTATCAAAGCCGACATCGACGTGCCAAATCTCGCCAAACGCTACGCTGCGGGCGGAGCCGCCGCGATTTCAGTGTTGACCGAACCGAAACATTTTGACGGCGAGATATCAGATCTGGTGGCGGCGACAAGAGCGGTAGAGGTGCCGACGCTTCGCAAAGATTTCATCGTCGATGAATACCAGATCATCGAAGCCGCCGCCTCAGGAGCATCGGCAATTCTGCTGATCGTAGCTGCACTGACTGACGACGAATTGTCATCGCTGTATCGATCCGCTACTGATCTCGGTCTCGACGTGCTTGTCGAGGTTCACGACGCGTCTGAGATGCACCGAGCGATCGACCTCGGAGCCGACATCATCGGCGTCAACAACCGCGATCTGCATTCGCTGGAGGTGTCGCTCGATACTTCACGAAAGCTGATCGAGCTTCGCCCAGACAATGCCGTAATGGTCGCCGAAAGCGGCATCACGGGCCGCGACGAGATCGTCCAATTACGCAGCCTCGGCTACGACGCATTCCTCATCGGCGAAACCCTAATGCGAAGCCCCGAGGTCGCCGAATCGCTAGGGGAGCTAATGTCATGACAAAGGTGAAGATCTGCGGGATCACTAATTACGACGATGCGAAATACGCGATCGAATGCGGCGCCGATGAGCTTGGCTTCAACTTTTATTCAAAAAGCCCTCGTTACATTTCGCCAGCCGATGCAAGCGACATCATTTCACGTTTGCCTAACGATGTGTTCACCGTTGGCGTTTTCGTAAACGAAACTCGGAAGGAAATATTGAAGACTTCGGCTACCGTGCGACTCAATGCGATCCAACTCCACGGAGACGAAGATTACAGCTTTGTGCGAGATCTTTTTGAGACTTCCGGACTCTTTATTATTAAAGCTGTTCGGCCACAGACTTTCGAAGAGGCCATGGATGCTCTCGACTTTGATGCTCACGCTATCTTGGTCGACGCTTTCTCGGAAAGTGAATACGGCGGAACCGGACTGAATGCCAATTGGGAGCGTGCTGATGATATTTGGACATTCAATCCCAATGTTTATCTAGCAGGCGGATTGAACCAGTTCAATGTCGCCGAAGCAATAAAGGCGGTTCATCCATACGCGGTCGATGTCGCGAGCGGCGTTGAATCTTCGCCTGGGAAGAAAGACCATGCAAAGGTTGCGGCGTTTATAAAGGCAGTTAGGAATACAGCTATCAGCTATTAGTTCTCAGCTATCAGTTATTTCGAAATGAATTTTGAACCAAACGAAAAAGGCTATTGGGGCGAATACGGTGGGCGATTTGTGCCGGAGACGCTGGTCGCTCCGCTCGATGAGCTGACGGCGGCGTACTTCGCGATCCGTGAAGATGCTGATTTTTTGGCTGAGTATCATGATCTACTGACGAACTACGTTGGACGGCCTTCGCCATTATATTTTGCTAAACGGCTGACCGAGCAGCTCGGCGGTGCCAAGATATATCTTAAACGCGAAGACCTCAACCATACGGGTGCTCATAAGATAAACAACTGTATCGGCCAGATATTGCTCGCCCGGAAAATGGGCAAGAATCGGATTATTGCAGAGACAGGAGCGGGCCAACACGGCGTAGCGACGGCAACCGTTTGTGCTTTGTTCGGTCTCGAATGCGTCATCTACATGGGTATCGAAGATATGCGGCGGCAAGAGGTGAACGTGTTTCGAATGCGTCTGCTCGGTGCCGAAGTTCGTGGCGTGAATAGCGGTTCGTGCACACTGAAAGATGCGATCAATGAGGCTCTGCGTGATTGGGTGACGAATGTCGCGGATACTTATTACTTACTCGGTTCTGCGTTGGGGCCGCATCCGTATCCGCTGATGGTTCGTGATTTTCAGTCTATAATCGGCCGCGAGGCCCGCGAGCAGATCTTTGAAAAAGAAGGTCGTTTGCCTGACGTTCTCGTCGCTTGCGTCGGCGGAGGTTCCAACGCCATCGGCCTATTTCACGCCTTCCTAAACGACGATGTCCGAATGATCGGCGTCGAAGCCGGTGGTCGCGGCAGCACTCTGGGCGACCACGCCGCACGATTTATGGCAGCGGGAAATGTAGGAGTTTTACAAGGCACCAAAAGCTATCTTCTCCAAGACGAAAACGGCCAGATCGCCGCAACGCACAGCGTTTCCGCAGGCCTCGACTACGCGTCGATCGGCCCGGAGCATGCATATCTACACGACATCGGTCGTATCGAATACGCATCTGCCAATGATGACGAAGCTCTCGCGGCATTCAAAACGCTTTCCGAAACGGAAGGTATTATTCCTGCTCTCGAATCGTCGCACGGCGTCGCCCATGCTATGAAGGTCGCTCAAACGATGAGCAAAGAATCGGTGATCATCGTGAATTTATCAGGCCGTGGTGACAAGGACATTAATACAGTTATTGAGGCCGGAATATGAGTAGAATTCGCGAAAAACTGACAAAGGGCGACGGCTTCATTCCATTCGTCACGGCAGGCGACCCAAACCTAAAGACTTCGCTCGCTATCTGTCACAAGCTCGCCGAACTCGGTGCCGATGTCATCGAACTCGGAGTTCCATTCAGCGATCCGATGGCAGACGGGCCGACGATACAGCGTTCGTCGCAGCGTGCTTTGGATAAAGGCGTGACGCTCGGCGATGTGCTGAAATTGGCGGCTGAGTTTAGAAAGCAGAGTGACGTGCCGCTCGTTTTGTTCAGCTACTTCAATCCGATATTGCAGTTTGGAATCGATGAATTTGCGGTTATAGCATCGAGCACTGGAATCAATGGATTACTGCTCACAGACGTGATCGAATACGAAGCCGCCCGAATTTCGGCAAAATTAGCGAAACATGAGATCGACCTGATCTCACTCGTAGCGCCGACAACGACCGACGAGCGACTCGCGGCAATATGTGCGAATGCTCGCGGATTCATCTATGCGGTGTCGCGTGCAGGTGTTACAGGTGCTCAAAACGAGACGAGTTCTTCGGCGGAAATATTGGTTGAGCGAGTTCGGAAATTCACTGAGCTTCCGATCGCCGTTGGGTTCGGGATCTCGACGGCCGAGCAAATCGCCGAGGTTTGGAAATACGCCGACGCGGCAGTTGTCGGTTCCGCTATTGTGAACGTTATTGAGAAGGCAGAACGTGGCCACGAAATCGCCGATGTCGAGGCATTTGTTCGACAGTTGCTGCCTACGGTTGCAAATGGCGGTTTGGAAAATTAGAGTTAAACTTTTGTAAATACTGGTATTTATTGACCTATGCTTATTGTTATGAGGCCCGACGCGGCCGAAACCGACATTGATCGAGTCTTGGATGTTATTGAAACGCTTGGCTTTCGCGGGCACGTAATGCCCGGCGAGAATCGCACCGCGATCGGCATTACCGGAAATAAAGGCTCGGTCGATCCCACGCATTTCGAGAATCTGCGCGGGGTTGCCCAAGCTATCCGCGTTACGAAACCGTACAAGCTGATATCCAAGGAACTTCGCCCCGAAAAGTCTGTAATTAAAGTCGGGACCGGAACGATCGGAGGCGACGAACTCGCCATGATCGCCGGCCCGTGTGCCATCGAAACTCGCGAACAACTATTTGCCGCTGCCGAAGCCGTCGCCGCCAGCGGTGCCAGATTCTTTCGCGGCGGTGCATATAAACCAAGGACGTCGCCGTACGCTTTCCAAGGACTCGGCGTTGAAGGCTTGAAAATGCTCGCCGAGGTCCGCGACCAATACGGTCTCAACATTGTCACCGAGGCAATGGACGAACGCGGCATCGACGCCGTCGAAGAATACGGCGATTGTATCCAGATCGGCGCTAGGAATATGCAGAATTTTTCGCTGCTAAGATATGCGGGCCGTGCGAAGAAACCTGTATTACTGAAACGCGGGCTTTCGGCGACACTTGATGAGCTGTTACTTGCGGCAGAGTATCTAATGGCTGAGGGTAATTACGACGTCATACTCTGCGAACGCGGCATACGCACCTTTGCCGATCATGCGCGAAATACGATGGATCTGTCGATAATTCCGGCCGTCCATCGGCTAACGCATCTTCCGATCATCGTCGACCCTTCGCACGGCACCGGCCATAATTACATGGTCACGCCGCTCGCACGAGCCGGCGTCGCCGTCGGTGCCGATGGCCTAATTATCGAAGTTCATCCAAAACCCGAAGAAGCCATGTGCGACGGTGCACAGGCATTGACGCTTGAGCAGTATGCAGATCTAAACGGACAAGTGATAAGTCTTTATAAACTCATTAACGCACAGGTTGCCGAACCTGTATCGGGTTGACGGATCGGTTAGATCCGAAAATACTTTCTATAAAAAAATCCGTGCGCGTTCCCGAAACGTGCACGGATCTTTCTTTTAACTACCGCTCGGCGCCTTTTGCCTATTTTGCCAAGCGGAGCCGAAAAAGTGAATAAAATTGGACGTAGATGCTGATCATTGCTGCGGGAATTAGCAGCGTCATTGGAACAAATTCCATCGACGTTGGGAGCATAATACCGAGTGCGATGCCCAAACCCGCGATAGCAAACCTCGCCGTAAACCATGATCGAACTTCGCTAAGTTCGACGTTTCGTAATGCGACCGGCAGCACCATAACCATTAGCGAAGTGACAGCGAGCAAAATTGTTTCAATGGACGAATTCCCTGCCGAGCGTCCCAGTTCGAGCGTGAGCAAGAAAAGAACCACGGCCGTGTCGATCGAAAAAGTGTTCGTGTAAGTGTTGTCGTTGTGTGTCATTGTTTTGTCTCTCGAGAAAATTCGTCCGATCTACTCCAATTATTTTTTTCCGCTGAATTGCGTATAAGCAACACGGAACAATTCCGACAAAGCTTCCGCCGTTTCCGGTGCCAGATTGCGATCTGCTCTTAGATGAGCCGATACGATCTCAGGCGTCGCTTCGTGCGGGTAATATACGACCGGTTCGACCGTGTCGTCCGATTGCTTTTTCATCATTCGATCGACCGGCATATCCAACCATTGCGAAATTCTCGCAATGTTATCAGCGTCCGGACGGCCTGTGCCGTTCTCTATACGAGACAGCGTCGAAGCCGAAACGCCTGTCTCGTCCGCTGCGTCACGCAAACTGATATTGCGTTCGGTGCGGTGGCGTTTTATAGCCTTTCCTAGTTCGATAGTGCTAAGTATACTTTCGTTTTTGTATCCCATAATCTCCTTTGGTCCTCCATGAGTGATGCGTGTCTAAGAACACTTTTGCATTTCACAGATAAAACATAACACAGAACATTTTTGATTGCAACACCTATTTTCATACTTGCAACAAATAAATTCTTCTGCTACGATGTATCACAGTTGCAACATTCATTGATGCAACCATTGAAAACACTAGCTGAGTCGCACATCTCTGAAGTGCGGCGAACAGACGCGAAACTTCGATTCGAGCATTTCGGAATGTCAGAGGCCGATAACTTTAAGTTGGTCGATGTTTCACGGTTTAACACACAGGAGACAAAATTATGAAACGTAACGAAACGACACTTAACGAAACGCCGAGCAACGTTCTTTCCTTTTCGACAACTCTGAGCGAGCTTCGCAAGACCGTCGATCCGAATCTGATTCGCCAACGGGCAGGCCGCCGCGACCGAAATGGTCAGATGCACATGGTCGAATATGTCGAATGGCACACCGTCGCCGACATTTTAGATGAACACGCACCGAACTGGGGCCATTCGGTAAAAGACATTCGTGCGATCGGCGACATTATTACTGTAACGGTCGCGATCACGATCGACGGCATCACTCGCGAGGGCGTCGGCACGGGCAAGACCGCGAGCGAGACAGGCATCAAGAAAGCTGAACACGACGCGTTGAAACGTGCCGCCGTTAAGTTCGGTATTGCTCGTGAACTATATAAGAAGGAGTTCGACGCGATCGAGAACGACGATGTCGCACCGAGCTATGCACCGCAGCAGATCTCAAATCCTGTTGCCGCAAC
>JAEUQI010000043.1 GCA_016789145.1 Blastocatellia bacterium
TCCGCAAGTTACGTCTCGTGAAACACGCCGCGGACAGCAAGAACGCCGCGAACGCTCGGGACAGCTCGAACGGCCCGAACGCTTCGTTGAAAAAGAAAAAGGCCATCTCTATAGACGGCCTCTGGTAATTCGATGGTCGATTATCTATCGCGTGAAAACCTGCGTGAAATAGTACGAACCGTCTTCGCGTATCGCTATGCCGATCGCGGTCTCTTTCCACATTGGGTTCATAATGTTGTTGAAATGGGATGGCGAACTTAGCCAAAGCTTCACTGCCTTAGCCACCGGATCGTCGAATCCTCGATTGAAAGCAATGTTCTCACCGATCGATTCCCAATCGCCAATATTCATCGAGTCTGCACGGTCGCTCACGTATTTCCCGTCGATGCCTTTGTGAGAAAAGAAATCATACTCAGCCATGTTCTGCGAATGAAGTCGTGCTACTGAAAGAAGTTTGTTGTTCCACGAAAGCGGCTTGAGGCCTCGCTCTTCGCGTTTTGCATTCAAAAGTTCTAATGCAGTTCGCTCGAAAGGTGCCGAATTCTTAAATACCGACGATGCGACCATCGCAACAGGCACAACAACTCGCGGACGCGAATCAACGTCGGCACGAAATTCGCCGCCACCGACGCGTATCGCAACAGGCTTGGCCGGAGCATTATTTTGAGCTGGAACGTATGCCGCAAACGCAGCGATGAATAGCAAAAATAGATAGGTTCGTTTCATCTTCCCTCACTTCGGCAGCCGGACGTTTCCCAAAATGAGGGCTTCCTGGCTTTGCGTTCCCGACCGTTCGGGATTGCCTTTTCGGTTAAGGTTTTGGCAAAACAGATTCTGTTTCGCCATTCAAAATAAACGCCTATAGCCGACACGTTTCCAGAAAATCATTGAGGATTGAGTTAATCTATTCCTATGTCAGCTCCGATCTCATTAACTCGTAATAAGGTGGACGAAAGCCAGTTCGAACCGCACATCGATCCCGTGTGCAAGATGACCGTAACACCAGCAACGGCCGCTGCATCGTTTGAACACGAAGGCACAATGTACTACTTCTGCATGACAGGCTGCCGCGACAAATTCGCCGCCGATCCGAAGCGATTCCTGTCAGAACCGGGAGCGATAGCGACTGGGTTCCCTGCTGCACAATTGGGGATCGAGTACACCTGCCCAATGGACCCCGAGATCGTCCAGATAGGCCCAGGCGTCTGCCCAAAATGCGGAATGGCCCTGGAACCGAAAGAGATCACTTTGGATGACACTCCCGATCCCGAATTCGTTGACATGAAACGCCGATTCCGTATCGCCGCAGTGCTTACGATCCCGGTGTTTGTGTCGGCGATGGCGGAAATGTTCTTGCCGATGTCATTCGTCCATTCATGGCAGAAATATTCGCTTTGGATCCAATTCGCGCTCGCGACGCCGGTGGTTTGGTGGTGCGGCTGGCCATTCTTTGAGCGAGCGTGGGCATCGGTCCGAAACGCCAGCCCGAATATGTTCACGCTCATCGCGATCGGCACCGGAGCCGCTTACTTGTTGAGTATTGCGGCGCTGTTCTTCCCTCAGTGGTTCCCTTCTTCGATGATCGATGCTCACACAGGCACGATTCCGGCGTATTTCGAGTCTGCGGCGGTGATCACGACATTGGTGCTGCTCGGCCAGGTTCTCGAACTTCGAGCAAGATCGCAAACTTCGTCCTCGATCAAAGAGCTTCTCCGGCTCGCCCCGGAGACTGCAACCGTGATCCACGCCGACGGTCGTGAAGAAATTATTGATCTTCGTAACGTTCACGAGGGCCAAACCTTGCGTGTGAAAGCCAACGAAAAAGTCCCGACCGATGGTTCGATCATCGACGGCACAACCTCGATCGACGAATCAATGGTCACCGGTGAATCAATGCCCGTCGAAAAGACCGCAGGTGACAACGTGATCGGCGGCACATTGAACGGTAATCGCTCATTTACCATGATCGCCGAAAAAGTCGGCTCCGAAACGCTCCTCGCCAATATCGTAAAAATGGTCGGCGAAGCCCAACGCAGCAGAGCACCGATCCAACGCCTCGCCGATAGCGTCTCCGCATATTTCGTCCCAACGGTCATAATCGTTGCAATAATTGCGTTTATCGTCTGGCTCGTACTCGGCAGCCTGGCTTCCGCGATCGTCGCCGCTGTATCAGTTCTCATAATCGCTTGCCCGTGTGCACTCGGCCTAGCAACGCCGATGTCTATAATGGTGGCCACCGGCCACGGAGCCCGAAACGGCGTCCTTGTCAAAAAAGCCGAAGCCCTGGAAACCCTCGCGAAGATAAACACGATAGTTATTGATAAGACGGGAACGCTTACCGAAGGAAGGCCGACCGTTACCGAGATTTATGTAATGAGCTCGCGAGCCGGAAAAGACTCTTCGTACGCCATCGATGAAGATGAGGTGATCAAACTCGCCGCATCGCTCGAACGGTTGAGCGAACATCCGCTCGCTTCAGCTATCGTTGGCGAAGCAGAAAAGCGTTCGCTCGCGCTTTACGACGTTAGAGACTTCGAATCGACGACGGGACTTGGCGTCCGGGGAATGATCGACGGCGACGACATCTTCGTTGGGCGAGACTCTGGTATCAGTTCACTGGTCGTAAAATTATCGGGCGAGACTATCGGTACGATCTCGGTAGCAGATGCTATCAAGCCCTCAGCGAAAGCCGCGATTGACGAACTGCGTTCCCGCAACATTGACGTCGTAATGATGACCGGCGATAACGCCGCGACCGCAAAACAAGTCGCCGACGAACTGGGTATCGACCATGTGTTCGCCGAGGTCATGCCCGAGGAAAAAGCCGCAAAGATCAAGGAGTTACAGGCTTTCGGTCTCGTCGCCATGGCAGGCGATGGCGTAAATGACGCCCCCGCATTGGCACAGGCAGATGTCGGCATCGCGTTTGCCACCGGCACTGATGTCGCGATCGAATCCGCCGATATCACGCTGCTGAAACCCGATCTCGACGGCATTCTAAAGGCAATGAACCTCAGTCGAGCGACGATGTCGAACATTCGCCAAAACCTGTTCTTCGCCTTTGCCTACAACATCATCGGAGTACCAATTGCTGCCGGAATGCTGTTCCCCATTTTCGGCCTGTTGCTTTCACCGATGATAGCCAGTGCGGCGATGACATTCAGTTCGGTATCGGTGATATTAAACGCTTTGCGTCTTCGCAAGGCAAATATTTAGCCCATGAAAAACACGAAAGTCACAAAAATTATGTATTCTTACCTTTGGTGATTTTCGTGCCTTTCGTGGGCAATAACTTATGGCATTAGCACTAGCAATTCACGGCGGAGCAGGCACGATCCATCGATCGCAAATGACGCCTGCTCTCGAAGCCGAATATCGCAACGGTCTCGAAACGGCATTGAACACCGGCTATGCGATCCTAGAATCAGGCGGCACGTCGCTCGATGCTGTGGAAGCCGCGGTCTGCTCGCTCGAAGATTTCCCGCTATTCAACGCCGGCCGAGGCTCTGTTTTCACACACGAAGGCAAGCAAGAAATGGACGCCGGCATAATGGACGGGCATAAACTTGCGGCCGGTGCCGTTGCCTTCGTTAAAAATATACGCAATCCGATCTCACTCGCCCGCAAAGTAATGGAGCAAACCGAACATGTTTTGCTTGCCGGCGAAGGTGCTAACCAATTCGCCGACCAGATCGGCATGAAAACTGAGACAGACGAATACTTCTTCACCGAACACCGGTGGCTGCAACTCCAAGAGGCCCTTGCCGCTGGACGTATCCAACTCGATCACGCCAAGCCGATCGGAACTGTAGGAGCCGTCGCTTGCGATAAGAACGGCCACCTCGCCGCCGCTACATCAACAGGCGGCATGACCAATAAGAAATACGGCCGAGTCGGAGATACGCCGCTTGTCGGCCTCGGTAACTATGCGGACGAAAGCGTCGCCGTTTCATGCACCGGCCATGGAGAATATTTCATGCTCGGCGTCACAGCCTACGATGTCGCCGCTCGTATTAAATATAAAGGCTTGTCGTTGGAGGAGTCTGCCCGTGAAACGATCGATCACCTAACCGAAATTAACGGCGAAGGCGGCCTGATCGCCGTCGATATTAACGGCAACGTTGCATTACCGTTCAACTCCGAAGGAATGTATCGGGGCTACCGAACAAGCAACAGCCCCGCTATCACCGAGATCTTTAGCTAACTATTTCTTGAGTATCGAATCACGATACTCCTGTACATGAGCGATGTCCTCAGGCACGCGGTCTGCCAACGTAACGACGAGTTCACCTTTACGGCCGTACTTAATTGCGTGGTGAATGGCGTCGCGGCTTTCGGGAATGATGCGAACCGCTGGATTCTTCTTAGATTTCGCGATTCCTTTCTTGAGTAACTCGTAAGTCAACTGTTCGTCTCGTCCGCGTAGATAATGGCCTCGGCGGATGACGATGCGGTCGAAATTCTGTCCCGCGACCAAACCAAATTCGATTATATCTTCGTCGCGACGGTCGCCCGTTCCGTTGAGAACACAAGTACGATATTTATTAGGTAGTTTCGAGATAAAACTAGCTAAACCTCTGAGTCCAGCAGGGTTATGAGCATAATCCATCAGAACCGTAACATCGCCGACCTCGACGAAATTCAATCGTCCAGGCGTCTGCGCGGTTCCGGCGTTGAATGTGGTTAAGCCAACTCGAATATCCTCGATCGAAACTCCGTGGACAAAGCATGCAAGAGTGGCGGCAAGCACGTTCTGCACCATGAATTCGGCACGACCGCCGTAGGTCAACGGAATATTTGTCGCCTTCTCAACACGCACTTTCCATTTGCCTTTTAGGATCGTGACATAGCCGTTTTCATAGACGCATGAAATGCGGCCACGCTCGGCCCGGCGCTTAATGGTTGGATTATTCTCGTCCATCGAAAAGCAAACGACCTTGCCGTCCACAAGCTCTTTCATCTTGTAAACCAGCGGATCTTCGGCGTTTAGCACTGCATAGCCCTTCTTTGAAACCGAGCGAGGAACAACCGATTTGACGCGGGCAAGGTCTTCTAGCGTATTAACGTCTTTGAGGCCCAAATGATCGGCTGCGATATTCATCACAACGCCAATATCGCAGGTATCAAAACCCAATCCTGATCGAATAATGCCTCCACGTGCCGTTTCAAGCACCGCTACATCAACAGTCGGGTCTTTCAGTACCAATTGAGCGGAAACAGGGCCGGTATTGTCGCCCGCGGTTATCTGCTGATTGCCAATATATGTGCCGTCCGTCGTAGTAAATCCAACCGTTCGACCGCTATTCTTCAAAATATGCGCGATCAAACGCGTTGTAGTTGTTTTTCCATTTGTACCGGTGATCGAGAAGATCGGTACACGCGACGGAGTTCCCGGCGGGAAAAGCATATCGATGACGTGCTCAGCCACGTTTCTACCAATTCCCTCGCTCGGAGCTAGATGCATACGGAATCCCGGGGCTGCATTCACCTCGATGATTCCACCGCCGTTCTCACTTAGCGGTTCGCTAACGTTTGGAGCTATAACGTCAACACCTGCAACATCTAGCCCGATTATCTTAGCAATTCGCTCGAATAGGAAAACGTTCTCTGGATGTACTTCATCCGTACAATCGATCGCCGTGCCGCCCGTTGAAATATTAGCCGTGGTCTTAAGATGCAGGATCTCATTCTTCTTGAGTTTTGTATCTAGCGTATAGCCTGCTTTCGCGATACATCGTAGGGTCTGATTATCAATATCGATCTGGGTCAACACATTCTCATGCCCGTAACCGCGACGCGGATCGGAATTAGTGATATCGATCAACTCCTGGATCGTGTGTTTACCGTCGCCCTTTACATGGGCCGGAACACGCTCAGCTACTGCAATAAGGCGATTATTAACAACCAAAGCACGGAAATCCGAGCCGATCAGCTGCTTCTCTACAATGACCCAGCGCGAATACTCTTTGGCCTTTTCCCAGGCAACGTGAGCTTCTTCGAGATTCTTGATGCCTACCGTAGCTCCCTTTCCATGATTGCCGTCAAGTGGCTTGATCACAACAGGATAACCAACACTTTCTAATGTGCTTTCTAAGTCTTCTATGTCCCGAATTCGGTAACCTTTTGGCACCGGCACACCCATATCGCCGAGTAGCTTCTTCGTCGCGTGCTTATTCCCTGCAATATCGACCGAGATCATGTTTGTGTTAACTGTCGTTGTCGCCTGAATGCGTTTTTGATGCACGCCGTAACCTAGCTGAACAAGAGATTGATCATTAAGCCGAATGAATGGTATGCCGCGATTGTCAGCTTCCTCAACCAGCGAACCGGTCGACGGCCCAAAACGAACGTCCTCGCGGATCTCACGCATTTTCTGAATGTCTTCGGCTAATTCCGCCTTGATATCTTCGAGTGAGCGCTTTCCGGCGAGATCAAGCCACAATCTTACAGCACATCGGCCGGCGTATCGGCCAACTTCTTCTTCGATATAGCTAAAGACGACGTTATAGATGCCTTTTTCGCTGGTTTCGCGTGTTCGGCCGTAGCCTGTATCCATACCAGCGAGCGTTTGCAACTCGAGAGCAAAATGCTCGATCACGTGTCCAGCCCAAGTGCCTTCTTGAACACGCTTTAGAAAACCGCCTTCTTCGCCGTAACTACAACCATGCGTCTGAAGTGACGGCATCACATCGGTCATTCGGTCGTAGAATCCCTTGATCTTGTTGGTCGGCTTCTTCTCAAATTCGCCGATATCGAGGCGCATTATGATGAGCTTTTTCCAATAACCGCTCCAGTAATTAGGCCCGCGAAGTGTACGTGTTTCTAAGATTTCCATAACGCTTTTTTTCAACCAAGGTCAGGTAACAAAAACTCATTTGGCGGCTGGATCGGATGACGATCTAGGTAATTGTATACCAGCCCGTCGCGCAATACATGAAATTGTACGCCGCAGATGCTAAATGCCTCATTATCAGCAACTTCAGCTATTTCATTGAAGGTAATGGCTGAGCCATCAACGATTGTCGCCGTCCCTTGCCCAAAGACCTCAAGTATTCCCTTACCGTCGAGAATTATCGCGGTGTTTTCGTCAATTCCAACTCCAAGATTGTAAGGGTTGTATGCTACTGCCGTAATCAGCCTGCTAATCCTTCCGCGTTCACTAAAATGCTGATCAATGATCACATTCTTCAAGAATCCAAGGCCTGGGGAGAGCTTGACAGCGTTTTTGTGCGGATGCGACGAAGGTTCACCACGAACGATCATTGATGTACTCATCGCCGCTGCTCCGGCACTAGTTCCCGCCATGACAACATTTGTGTCTCGTACTTTCTTTCGCAAAGCCTCGGCCAACTTAGTCCCGCCAAGTATCGAAACTAGCCGCATCTGATCGCCACCAGTCATTATAACGCCGGTAATGCCATCAACGAGTTTTTCAACATCAGCATGGACTACGTCTTGCCGCGATGTAGCTCGCAAAACGCGAGGATTGGCTACGCCCAGATTACGAAAGGCTTGCGTATAAACATCCGCGGCGAACTCCGGAAAGTCTGAAGCGACAGGAATGATCAGTATTTCAGCAGCCGCAGGCCCACCAGCGAGCTCGATAAACTTCTTCAAGATACGTCGCTCATTATATTTGTCTTCGGCCCCGCCAATCACAAGCAAATGTCCGCCGATGATCTCACGGTCGTGCGATTCAGTCATTTCGTTAATTTTGAAAGTTAAATTTATGAAAACTTAACACCTAAGGTATTGAAAATTAACGCCAGGGTCAAGAATGCGTAAAACTTTAGCCTGCGATCTCAGCTGTTGCGGTTAGATCATTGTGGATTTCCTGCAAACTGCGTACGTTCAGGCGATCAGCGTTCATCTTTGTACCGATCGCTTCGATCAGTGCTTCGGCTCCCGTCATTGTGGTGACGCACGGGACGTTGAACTGAAGAGCCGCTTTGCGAATGGCTTTTTCGTCGTAAAAAGACGCCTTTCCGAGCGGAGTATTGATAATAAGAGCGATCTCGCCCTGGCGAATGAGATCCGCGATGTTAGGACGGCCTTCGTTGACCTTAAACACCGATTCGCATTCGAGCCCGACCTCGTGCAGACGTAGAGCAGTTCCGTAAGTCGCGACAAGTGAGAACGCTAACCTATGCAAACGACGAGCAAGCACGACAGCTTGTCCTTTGTCGCTGTTATTTACCGAAATAAACGCTTTACCGGACATAGGCAACTTGGTTCCGGCACCTTCCATAGCCTTACCGTATGCCTCACCAAATGTAGCTCCTACCCCCATAACCTCACCGGTCGAGTGCATTTCGGGGCCAAGAACAGGATCGACGCCTGCGAATTTCTTAAAAGGAAATACGGGTGATTTAACAAAGATCAGCGGCACCGGCAAAACATCCGGCAAGTTGAAGTCCGCAAGTCTGTTCTTTCCGGCCATGATCAACGATGCGATCTTAGCAATTGGAACTCCTGTAGCCTTTGCAACAAATGGTACTGTACGCGAAGCTCTTGGATTGACCTCAATTACATATACGCGATCGTCCTGGATAGCGAACTGAATATTCATCAATCCAACGACCTTAAGCGAACGGGCAAGCAACTGTGTGTAGTGTTTAATCGTTTCGAGATGTTCCGCGGCGATCTTTTGGGCCGGAAGCACGCTTGAGGAATCTCCTGAATGAATCCCGGCTTCTTCGATATGGCCTTGAATGCCGGCAATAACTACGTTCTCGCTATCCGCAAGAGCATCAACATCGATCTCGCCGGCCCGCTCAAGGAACTTATCGATTAGGATCGGCTTTTCGGGCGACGCATCGACAGCGTTTCGCATATATTCATCAAGCGACTGGTCGTCATAAACGATCGCCATTGCACGACCGCCAAGCACAAAACTCGGGCGCACGACAACAGGATAACCTATTTTGTTTGCAATAGCTTTAGCCTCATCTGCTGAAGTAACACTAGAATTTTCAGGGCAAGGGATTTTTAGTTCAGCAAGCAAGGCTCCGAATCGTTTTCTGTCCTCGGCAAGGTCTATCGAATCGGGCGAAGTTCCGATGATCGGAACATTGGCTTCAGATAGTCTATCGGCGAGATTCAAGGGCGTTTGACCTCCAAATTGGACGATCACTCCCTCCGGCTTCTCAACATCGACTATGTTCATTACGTCTTCGAACGTAAGAGGTTCGAAATAGAGCCTATCGGACGTATCATAATCAGTCGAGACCGTTTCAGGATTGCAGTTGACCATTATGGTCTCAAAACCAGCGTCTCTTAGCGAGAAACTCGCATGACAGCAGCAATAATCAAACTCAATTCCCTGTCCGATCCGATTTGGGCCCGAACCTAGGATCATGATCTTTCGTCTATCGGTCGGGGCCGCCTCGCACTCTTCCTCGTAAGTCGAATACAT
This sequence comes from Blastocatellia bacterium, assembly GCA_016789145.1. Taxonomy (GTDB): domain Bacteria; phylum Acidobacteriota; class Blastocatellia; order Pyrinomonadales; family Pyrinomonadaceae; genus OLB17. The sequence goes on from JAEUQI010000043.1 coordinate 9,416, forward strand.
ATAGGGCGTAAACGATTCGAACTCAGCGCCACACGTGTCGACACGTTTATAAACCGGGGCGAGGCCTTCTGATTTTCTTCGATTTCGAACATCACTTTCCGAAACGCCGGACATAAAGGAAAGTCGGCGATCTGATAGACCAAATTCTTTTGCTTTTCGAAGTTCGTCGGACGAATACTCAGACAATTGTTTATCGCCGATCTCCGACTGCAATTCCATTACTTGAGACAGCTGATCTAAGAACCAGCGGTCGATCCTGGTCAAGCGATGGATCTCATCGATCGAGTATCCGTTTTGCAGAGCGTAAGTAATGTACGAGAATCGCTGCGAATTCGGCCGAGCGAGTTTTCGCTGCAACTCGGCATCGCTAATATCCTGTAAACGCAGAGGCTTAACTGCCTCAAGTGAACGTAAGCCCTTAAACAGAGATTCCTTGAAAGTACGTCCGATCGCCATCACTTCACCGACCGAACGCATCTGCGTACCAAGCACATCTTCGGCTCCGGGGAATTTCTCGAACGCCCATTTTGGTATCTTTGAGACGACATAATCGATCGTCGGTTCAAATGACGCGGGTGTCTTTTTCGTGATGTCGTTCGGTATCTCGTCAAGAGTGTAGCCGACCGCGAGTTTTGCCGCGATCTTGGCAATCGGAAAGCCTGTAGCCTTTGACGCAAGAGCCGACGAACGCGATACACGCGGATTCATTTCGATGATACGAATATCACCATTTTCAGGATTTATCGCAAATTGAATGTTCGAACCGCCGGTTTCGACGCCGACCTTGCGGATACAGGCGATCGACATGTCTCGAAGTTTCTGATATTCGACGTCGGAAAGTGTTTGAGCCGGCGCAACCGTAATGGAATCGCCTGTATGAACGCCCATCGGGTCGAAATTCTCGATAGAACAAATGATGACAACGTTGTCGTTTAGATCACGCATCACCTCGAGTTCGTACTCTTTCCAGCCAAGGATCGACTCCTCGATCAAAATCTGCGAAATGGGCGATGCGGCAAGACCTCCGCGGGCAATTTCTTCGAACTCTTCGGGATTATAGGCAGTTCCGCCGCCGGTTCCGCCAAGTGTGAACGAGGGGCGTATTATCGCGGGATAGCCCGTTTGTTCGACAAGTTCCCGCGCCTCGTTCCAGGTATGTGCAAATCCGCCCTTTGCGCTAGGAATACCGATGTCGTCCATCGCGGCCTTAAATAACTCGCGGTCTTCGCCAACTTTGATAGCGTCAATGTTGGCACCGATCATCTTGACGCCAAATTTCTCGAAAATGCCTATCTCGTACAGTTCGACCGAGAGATTAAGTCCTGTTTGCCCCCCGACAGTCGGTAATACGGCGTCTGGACGTTCCTTTTCGATTATCGCGGTGACAGTTTCGAGCGTTAGTGGCTCGATATATGTACGATCGGCGATCTCAGGATCGGTCATGATCGTCGCGGGATTCGAATTGACCAGAACAACCTCGTAGCCTTCCTGCTTGAGAGCTCGGCAGGCCTGAGTGCCTGAATAGTCAAATTCACAGGCTTGGCCAATTACGATCGGGCCGGAGCCGATTATCAAGATCTTGTGTATATCGTCGCGTCTTGGCATGTATTTAAACTCGTAATTATACAAAAAAAGTGCGGCTCTCTCGAACCGCACTTTTCAGTTAGCAAGTATCTGCCTTAGTAGGGAAGCTTTGGCACTTTAGGAACCTTTGGAACGTTTACCGGCACCTTGACCGGAACTCCCATCGTAGGTATCTTGCCGTCGAAAATATCATTCAACATCGAGGCCATCGCCGGATCGAGCTTTTTGAGGCGATCATTGATCTTCTTCGCCTCTTTCTTGTTTCCGCTGGCGTTGTAAGCTTCGCCGAGATTGAACAGGCCAAATTTATCGCTTCCGTTCAGATCAACGACTCGTTTGAAAGTGGCAACTGCATTGGTCAGATCGCCAAGGCCACGAAATCCGACGCCGAGCTGATTCATCGCCAGTCCCCAATTCGAACGCAGCCCAAGTGCAATGTTCAGAACATTTACAGCAAGTTGAAATTCGCCGAGGCCGTTGTGTGTCGAACCAAGATTTAACTGAGCGGCGGCAAGATTCGGGTCGAGTTCTACAGCTTTTAGAAGCACTACTTTGCCGGCGGCATAATCGGCCTTCGCACCTTCAGTATCCTTCGCCACAGTCTTCGCCGCACCGGAATTGTAGTACGCCCAACCTACGTTCGAATTATCAATTGCGGTCGGGCTCAATTCCTTCGCCGTCTGCAAACGAGCGACCGAGGTGTTCCAATCGTTGACCTTGCCCAAGCAATAACCCCATTCGGAATATAGATCTGCAGTCTTGATACCCTCGGAAGCAAGTTTGTACGAGGCATTTGCCTCAGGGAATTTCTCGAGCTGGCGGTACGAACTAGCTAGATTGTAATGAGCTTGGTAGTTCTTCGGATCGGCGGCTGTAACCGCTTGATACGAAGCCACGGCGTCGTTGTACTTGCCCGAATTATATTGGATAACGCCGATCTCGTAATGAGCAGGAGCGTAGTTCGGATCTACCTCAAGTGCTTTTTTGTAGGCCGCAAGAGCCAAAGAACTATTGTCCATTCGAGTGTAGACCTGGCCTCGATAATACTGCGTCGCCGGATTCCGTTGATCCATTTCGAGTAGCCCGTCGAACGCCGCAAGAGCCTCTTGATTCTTGTTCTGCTTGAACAAAACCAATGCTCGCAATGTGCGGATATCTACAGTGTCTGCTGCGCCCGTCTTTGCGAGGGCCGCTTCAGCCTTTGCGACCTCACCATTTTCGATGTACGCAAGACCGAGAGTTCCCTGCAGTTCTGCGAGTTCAGGATTGATTGCGATGGCTTTTTCATAATTTGCGACAGCCTTGTCTTTCTGACCGGCAGTGTCGTACACGGCTCCTAGCTTGGCGTAGGCAACGTCGTTCTTCGGATCGAGCTTGATCGCTTCCTCAAACAAAGGTACTGCCGCAAAGCTGTTCGTTTCACCTGCGAGTGCCACACCTTTATCGGTTAAGGCATCGCTGAGGCCGTTCGATGCCCGTGTATTCTTCGGATTCTGCACCAAAGCGGCTCGAAAATCCGTGATCGCTGCATCGGTCTGATCAGCGTCCATCGCCTTTTCAGCCTTTGCGGTTAGCGTGTTCGAAAGTTGTATCTTTTTGTTAGCGGCTGCGATGATAGCTTTCTTACGAGCTAGCGCTGCGGCAGCTCTCCGCTTTTTGGCAGCAGCAGCTATTTGAGCGTTAGTCCGAGCCCGTCGGGCACGGCCTGCACCGCCGGCACCTTCGCCGCTCGAAGCATAGCCAATTCCTGCGGCTGCTTGCGGCTTGCTTTTTGAACCGCGGAATACGAACGCGCTACCGCCGCCGGCCAGGCTGTTCGATTCAACAAAATCCTGCGCAGCGGCCGGCCGTGACATAGGCACGACAGTCAAAAACAATGAGTAGATAAGCAATAGACACGAACTTGATTTCACGATCTGCATAAATACCTCTTAAAAAACATGATAATCCAAATCGACAGGCGTCGGCGACAAATATTTTCTGGCTAAAACCCAACAAAAATAGGCTCAGGAACTAATTCAACATTAAATTTTTCCAGCACACGCCGTTGGATCTCGTCTTTTACAGCCATGATGTCCTTGGCAGTGGCACCACCGAAATTCACGATCGCAAGCGAATGATTCTTTGAAGTTCCGGCTTTGCCGATCCGAGTGCCCTTCTTAAATCCGGCTTGTTCGATAAGCCAAGCGGCTGGTATCTTCATATCCTCGCCGGACGGAAACGACGGAATATCACCGTTATTGGCGAACATCTCGGCAAACTTTTCTTGCGATACGATCGGATTCTTGAAAAAGCTGCCCGCGCTTTGCGAATTGATGTCCGCCGGATCAATTACCATCGATTTCGCCTTTCGTATCGTGAGCACCGTCTCACGAACCTGAGCAAGTGTCGGTTTTCGTCTTCCAAAATGCTCCGTCAGATCACGATATTCGATCTTTGGCGATCCTTCACTGACCAGCTCGAACTCGACCGAAAGCACCACGAATCGGTCAAAGTCGCGCGAATTAAAACGGCTCTTTCGGTACGAGAATTCGCATTCTGAATTGCTTATCGTCAAAACCTCGCCGGTCCGACGGTCATAGCATCGAACAGATACTATGGTTTCCGACACATCTTGGCCATAGGCGCCAACATTTTGGATCGGTGTGCCACCGACGAGACCGGGAATGCCGCTGAGACATTCGACGCCCGCGAGGTCTCGCGAAACGCATTCGGCGACAAATTCGTCCCAGTTTTCACCGGCGCCGACCTCACATCTCACCTTGCCATCTCGCAAATTGCCGAACTTCATACCAATTATCGCGACCTTGATCACCAACCCGTCAAATCCATCGTCCGAAATTACGATATTGCTGCCGCCGCCAAGCACGAAGATCGGTACTTCGATCGCTTCGGCCAAACGGATCGAATTCACGATCTCCTCTTCGGTTGACGCCTCAACGAATCGACGGGCAGGTCCGCCGACCTTGAGAGTCGTGAGCGGAGCCAGCGGAACATTTTCTTGGACCGAGAGATTCGTCACGCTGCTCTATTTCTTGATCGCTCCGTTAGTCATCAGTTCGAGTTGCAGCGCATAGCTGTTCTGGCCCATTTTCTTCAGCTTTTCGTACGACTTCTTGGCGTTGCCCATGTTGCCATTCTTGATCTCGCTTTCGGCGAGATTGAAATGAGCTGCAACGAATGTATCATCACGGTCGATAGCTTTCTTAAACCACGAGATCGCTTCTTTGTACTTGTCCTGTTTGCGATACGCAATGCCGAGTTCGTTCATCGCAAATACCCATTTTGGTTCCTTTGCGACGGCTTTTTCGAGTGCGTTTGCAGCGTTTGCATATTCTCCCAGGTCAGTCAATACCATTCCAAGATTGAGTAACGGTCCGGCTATGAACGTCGGGTTCATTGAAACTGCCTTGTCTAGGTTTACGCGGGCAAGTTCGAGTTTAGTGCGTTTGTCAGCCTCGCGTTTTTCGTAGCCGTCGATGCGAGCCGCGTTATAGTATGCCCAACCGAGATTCGAAAAATCTGCCGTCTTGCCGCCGCCGAGTTCGACCGCTTTTTCGAGAGCCTTGATGGCAGCCGGCCATTGGCAGACTATTGCCTGCTTCATATTGATCGCACATTGCTGGCCGATCGAGAGGCCTAGGTTACTGTAAACATCAGCAGCGGCATCCTTGCTAAAGTCAGGCTTTCGCGAGATGAAGGTCGTCGCGAGATTGTAGCTGCCGATCGCGTCGTTGTAATTGCCGGTCAATCTTTGAGCGTCACCAAGAGCAATGACAGCCTCAATGTTGTCGTTCTTGAGCCGTTTTGCCTCACGAAGCGATTTGACGGCTTGCTCATAATTCTTGAGAGCAAGATGAGCCTCGCCCAAACCGAAATGGGCTTCGAAATAGTTCGGTCTCAGGGCGATCGCCTTTTCGTATTCGGCTATTGAATCTTTAGTTCGGTCGAGGCGGACAAGCACCTCGGCGACGTTGTAGGCCGCTTCGGGATTTGTCGGATCCAATGTCCTGGCTTTTTCAAAGGCCGTCATTGCCTCTTGATTACGGTTCTGCGACATTCGGATCATTCCTACGAAAAGCTGTGTCTCAGCGTCATTAGGCGATGATGCCAACGCTTTCGTTAACAGTTCATCAGCTTTGGCGATCTCTCCCTTCTGAAAGTACAGTATGCCCAACGGCACAAATATCTCGGTCAGTTTGGCATTCGCGTTTAGAGCCTTTTCGTAATTTGCGAGCGCTTCGTCGGTCTTATCTTGCTCCGAAAATATCTCGCCAAGCCCAAAATATGCGGCAGCATTCTGAGCATCATACTTCAGTGCCTCGAGAAAATATGACCTTGCCGCTTGAGATTGATCTTTTGCAATGAATTCGTTTCCCTTTGCAGCGAGTGCAATACTCAGCCCTTTTTTGGCCTTTTCATTATTTGCGTCGAGTTGTATCGACTCTCGGAAGAACTCCAACGAATTGTCTAGGTCATCCTGATCAACATAGTACTCGCCCACACCTGCGAACAGCATCGAAGCCTTAGCCGGAGCCATCGTCTTAATGTTGGACGGTAACTTATCGGGTGTTACCACTGCGGCACGATCCGTTTTCGGCGTCGCTTTCGCAATAGTATTGTATTGCTTCCTTATGCGGGTCGCGGTTTCTCGTTTTTGGGCTTTCGATCGTGAACTACGTTGCGGGGTATATTTACGCGCGGCTCGGCTTGAGTTTCGCTGAATAAAGACACTTGATCCGCCAATGATATCGCTTACCTGAACAAAATCCTGCGAAAACAAGGGCGAAGCATTGACAAGTAGCGAGGCCACGAGCAAAAAAGATGTTGCGGGACGCAATACACGAGTACTTCTTAACATAAGCTCTCCGATCTCTGAGTAGTTCCGTTCCCTAAACAAAGGAAACAATAAGGGTACGATGCCCTTTCATACTAATGACGTTGACCGAACAAACTTTTTGCGTAGAGGCCGACCGGCCAAGTGTTGAGGAATCTTAACACGAACAGCCGCGAATTAGTTACTCACGTTCGAACGCCGCATTCTTATCAACGTCCTTCGAATTGCTCCAAATGGAAATCGCGTGGCAAAGCGACGGTAATTGTCGTTGTATTTAAGACATTCGAGATAACTGAGATGACCATTGACCAACTGTGCCGCGATCGCAGGTTCTCGGTGCAACGGAAAATCACCTATCTCAATGGCAAATGCCGTAAGCGGCAATGGATATGCCTTGAACGCGAAGCCATTTTCAGTTAGGAAATCGGTTGCCTCAGAAATTCCATTGTACGTTATCTGCGAATCGTGAAATACGATAGCACCGTTGTCTCTCAAAACGTCGAGGCAAAACCTAAAGTCGCGGAATGCTGCATGATCAGTATGTTCTCCGTCGATAAAACATACATCGACCTTTTCACCCACTTGTTCAGGCTTGATCTCGCTGGTATCGCCATCAAACGTTTCGATCTTAGATATGTCGGGCGACACTTCCTTTAGAAGTTCGAGCATTCTCGCAGTTGAGTTGTTTTGATAGACCCAATCATAACCGCGAGCATCGGGTTGTACGAGCGGGCGTTTATCGACAGAAACTATCCGCGAACATTCGGGATCGAGCAGATGAGGCTGGATGCTGCCGCCGAGATATGAGCCGATCTCTAGGTAAGAATAGCCCGGCCTCAGCGTGCGGACCGCAAGCTGCAGCGAAAGCAGCGATCGACGATCGTTGTCGGTCGTCTGTCCAGGTATCTTATCGAAAAGTGAGATATCGAGAGCAGCCAGTCTGTCCGCGAAACCGTTCATAGCGTTCAAAGTTCAAAGTTCAAACGCAAATGGTAACACAGCAGACTAGCTTCCTAAACCTCGGCGCTAATCAAAACTGAGCGAATGCACTCGGTATCGCCACATCTGACGCGACGCCCCATTGAGCGCCCGAGAAACCGGACGTCGATTGAAGCAGGTACCAGATACCGGTCGATGGCCGGAACACGGCTATATCAGCGCGTCCGTCGCCGTCGTAATCGGCAGAGATCGGCCGATCGCCATTTGATCCGAACGGTAAGATAGTGAATGAACCGTTAGACGAATTGATGATGTACCAAACACCAGTCGATGGCCGGAAGACCGCATGATCCGTCTTATTATCGCCATCGTAATCTGCCGGAGCCGGTACATCGCCCGCAAGGCCCCATCGAGTTGCGCGGTGTTGATTCCCAGCGCTGCTGGCTGCATACCACCAGTCGCCGGTCGATGGCCTAAATATGGCGGGATCGACCTTGCCATCGCCATCAAAATCTCCGATCAAAGGCTTATCGCCAGCTTGTCCAAATGGGATCGATGGCAGCGGGCCGAGCGACGTTGACCGATACCATGTGCTGTTCGATGGTCGAAAAACGATAAACTCAGCCCGGCCGTCCAGATCGACGTCGCCCGGCAATGGTATGTCGCCTGAGACGCCATATTGCACAGCAAGCTGCGCATTATTTATGCTGCTCTGATACCACCATTGCCCGTTCGACGGCCTAAATATCGCCTCGTCCGTTTTGCCGTCGCCATCGAAATCGGCCGGCACTGGAATGTCGCCCGCCTGGCCAAAGACTGGAGCGACAAACGTCGATCCGCCGTAGAACAGCTCGTACCACTGATTTGTCGACGGCCTAAATACGGAGAAATCCGCGCGTCCATCGCCATCGAAATCGAATGGCGTCTTGTCGCGGAGCGGTGCAATATTCAACCTTGCGACACCTGGACGCGATAGGCCAAGAACGTAGGCAAAATCGCCACCGATGATGGCCTTTCCGTCGGTATCGGCGATCATCGAACGAACTCGCGAATTAGCTCCGTTGGTCGGAAATAGCTGATCGACACTGCCGTTGGATGTAAGCCGTGCAAAGTTCGACCGGTTAAGCCCACCGACAAAGTCGAACCGTCCGCTAACCAAATACGAGCCATCCGGTTGGATCAAAACAGTTCGAATTTCTGTATCCGAAGACGAGCTTGCCGCGATCACTGCCGGAGTGAATGTCGTATCGTCGCTGCCGTCGCTGTTCCTTCGGTCGATCTGAGATATAGTAGTGCCGATCCCAATGATGAACTTGCCGTCCGGCTGCAGCCAGATCTTGCCTAGTGAACTGACGCTTGGATTGAATGACTGATCTAATGACCCGTCAGGATTCAGTCGAGCGAAATTATTACGGTTAAATCCGTTGACGCCAGCGAATTGACCACCGATCACCACTTTTCCGTCCGGTTGAACAGCGATGGCATATATCCTGGAAAAACCACCGATATTAGGCGCGAACGAGCTGTCTATCGTTCCATCTGCATTTAAAAGGGCGGCACTAGTTCTTGCAGCTCCGTTAATGTTCGAAAATTCGCCGACAACGTAGATCTTGCCGTCGGGTCGTATCGCAGCGGCACGGATCGTTCCGGTCACCGTCAATGAGAATGAACTATCGATACTGCCGTTAGAGTTAAGCCGAACGATACCGGGAACTGAAGTGCCGTTGTAGCTGGTAAATTCGCCGATCGCGATGATCTTGCCATCGCTTTGAATTACGAGTGAATCCGGCGGAGAACTAAACCCTGTTCCTATATCGAATGTCGCATCGAGTGTTCCGTCGGTATTTACGCGAGCGAACGAACTCCTATTTACGCCGTTCATCTGCGAATAAACACCGGCGATCAATACCTTGCCGTCAGCTTGTCGAGCAAGAGTGTTGACCGTTCCGTAGAACGACAGATTCGACGTAAACGAACTATCGATCGTACCGTTGGTCTGCAAACGGAACAATCTCGGGCCGTTTGCCGATGAGCCTTGTAATACAACTCTTTGTAGGTTATCGATATTCCATTGCCCCAAGATCGAAGTTATCGACGCGTCCATATTATATAAAGCGTCGGTCGAACCATCGGGATTCAATCGATAAACGCGAACGATGCCTGCGATGTCGATATTTGCCGAATATAATATCTTTCCGTCGGGCAAAGTCTTTACGCCGGTTCCCCAAATAGAGAATGGACCGGTAAAATTCACGTCAACGTTCCCGGCAGGCAGCAGTTTTACAAAATGATTCTTACTTAGGCCGTTGACGGTGTCCCAACGGCCAGCGACCAACAGACTGCCGTCCGCTTGAACGGCTATATCGGCGATCGAAGTCTGCGAAGGAAAGCCAGCGGTCGCAATAGATGGAGTTTCCCAAGTCGGATCGACAGTTCCATCATTATTGCGTCGCGTCAATTGTGCGCTCGATCCGAAGTTACCGGCGGTCACGCCCATGTAAAATTTGCCGTCGCTGAGCAATGCAAGCCGAACGTAGCCAAACACGGGGCTGCCGCTGGCGTAAGATATCGGTGTAAAGCCCGCGTCCTGTGAACCGTCAGCGTTAAAGCGAAACAGCGTGAAACTCACAAATCCTTGAAAGCTATTTCGCCTGGTCGCGAACACCTTTCCGTCCGCTTGGATGGCGTCAATGATGAATGTGGAATTGGCCTGATAAGTTGGCGTATTGAATGAAAGGTCGATGCTGCCGTTCTGATTTAGCCGGACGATCTTTGCCGCGGCCTGAGTTGCTCCGCCGAGCAACAGTTTGCCGTCCGGAGCAAGTTTGATGTTGTCAAAACTAATATCCGCGCAACCGCAATAGTCAAACGTCGAGTCAACGGTTCCGTCAGTATTCAATCGAACGATATCGCCCTTTGCAACACCGTTCGAAACGAGCCTTGGGCCAAAAACAATGACCTTCCCGTCAGACTGTACCAAGTACTGAGACACACCATTGCCCGAGATCGCCGAAGACGGCACCGCATTAAACGTCGCGTCGACGCCTGTTGATTGGGCCACGCAAACAGCCGTGAGAATGTAGATCGCCGCCGTCATCATTGACAGTCGACGAAAGGCTTGAGCAAACATAAATTTAAAACAGCCGCAACGCGACAGCCTCCTGATCAATTCGAATACACGCTCTCGACCGGAATATCGGTCGCAATGCCGAATTGGAATCCTGTAAATCCTGATGTCGTTCTGAGCAGATACCAAATGGTGTCGCTTGGACGCCATACTGCAAGGTCGGCTTTTCCGTCGCCGTCGTAATCGGCCGCAACAGGTTTGTCGCCGGTCAGGCCAAATGGGCCGATGAGCGGTGCACCGTTACTACTATTTAGAACGTACCATACGCCGGTTGATGGACGGTAAACAGCAAAATCGGTCCTTCCGTCAGCATCATAGTCAGCCGGAGCAGGAATATCTTCAGCAATTCCCCACTTTGTCGCACGCTGAACATTATCAAAACTAGATTGCCACCACCAGTTGCCGTCCGATGGTCGGTAAATAGCGACATCGGACTTGCCGTCGCCGTCGAAATCGCCGATCAGCGGCTTGTCACCTGCTGCGCCAAAGACCTTGTTCGACTGGGCACCGGTCAAACTACTGGCACGGAACCACTGGTTGGTCGAAGGCCTGAACACCACGTAATCATCTCGTCCGTCGCCATCAAAATCCGAAGGCCGCGGAATGTCGCCTAACTGCCCGAGTTGGAAATTGATCTGCTGGCCACTGGCCGAGCTGATCGACCACCAATTGCCGTTTGCGGGACGATATATCGCAATGTCGGTCTTGCCGTCGCCGTCAAAGTCAGCCGGAGCCGGAATATCCGCCGGTACTGCGAACTGAGTCTGCGTCACACCAAAATCGCTGCTGCGTAGAATGTACCAAACTCCGGTCGTTGGCCTATAGATAGCAACATCAGCCTTGCCGTCGCCATCAAAATCGAACTCAGTCGCCGGCGGCACTAACGAATTAAGCAATCTTGCCGCACCTACCGCCGACGCATTGTTTATTTTCGCAAAATCGCCGCCGACCAGCACCTTATTGTCACTTTGCAATTGCAGATCGAATACCTGAGCTGTGGTATTTGCAACAAAAGACGTATCTAATGTTCCATTTGGATTCAACCGAGCAAGATTGTTTCGCGGAACACCTCCAACATCATTAAAGATGCCGCCTACGACTATCTTTCCATCGGGCTGAATTTCGACCGAGGTTACTTGTCCATTCACCAACGGACTATTGATCGTTTGAGCAAATCCGGTATCTAGAGTACCGTTCGTGTTAAATCTACCGACAAACTTCTGAGCGTTGTTGCCATTGACACTGGAGAAATATCCACCGATCACAAGCTTTCCGTTCGATTGGACCTTACAATCGAAGACTCCGGCATTTGCACCGCCGATCGGATTAAAGACCGTATTCAATGAACCATCGGCGTTAAACTTAGCAATACGCCCGCGGAAGACCACACCAACTTGAGTAAACTCACCGCAAGTGAAATAGCTGCCGTCGTTCTGCAGAATCAACTTATTGATCTGTCCATTGGGCTGAGTCAGGGTAACTGAGTTATCGACCGAACCATTTGCATTGAGCCTCACTACGTAATTGCCGGCTAGAAGCCCAACGATCATATAACCGCCGCTCGGAGTTATGGCAATGTCGCTCACTATCGTTCCGGTTGGGTTAAATGGATACGTAAAGGTCGCGTCGTTCGAACCGTCCGGATTGAGCCGCCTCATTCCATACGAGCCGTAAAAGCCTACAGCCAGCTTTCCATCGCTGTGAAGCGCAAGCGAATCGATCCGGACATTCGTTAATGCATTAAAAAATGGCACAAAGGTCTCATCGAGCGTGCCGTCAGCGTTCAGACGAGCTAGTGAACCGCGCTGAACGCCCAGAACACTTCGGAATTCGCCCGCAATATATATCTTACCGTCGGGTGCGTGCAATATCTTTCGTACGCGTTCATTACGGCCGATTCGGCTCGAAAATGCGCCGTCTATCGAGCCATCGACGTTCAACCGCGAGATGCTGTCGCTCGCCGTAGCAGTTTGATTGCCTGATATGACCAGACGGCCGTCGCCGAGGACTTCGATATCTTTTATTACGGTATTCGAGTTCGGCGGCGTGTATGTAAACGCCGGATCAAGCGAACCGTCGGCGTTCAACCTCGCTAATTTATTCTTACTTACACCATTAAATTGCGTGAAAGTCCCGCCGACAAACATCGTACCGTTCGGCGTCAGAGAGATGTCGTTAATGTCACCATTTCCGGCACCGATCCCGCTTTGGTTAAAGGTGAGATCGAGCGACCCGTCGGTGTTCAGCAAAGCAATTCGCCCTTGCGGAAATCCGTTGACCTGCTGAAACGTTCCAACGATCAGGATCTTGCCGTCAGGGCGGACGATCATACGGTTAATCGGGCCGACGACGGCCACGGGAAACGATTGGTCAACCGATCCATCCTGATTCTGCCGTTGCACATTGAGAGCACAGACCAGAACCTTGCCATCAGCCTGGACCGCCATGTCCTTTAGCTCGCCGCCAAAATTGATCATCCGAAACGCGGGGTTGAATAGGCCGTTCGCGTCTAGTTTTGCGACTTGGCTTGTTGCTGCGGTCTGATTGAATATCTGAAAACCGCCGCCGATGACAATGGTGTCGTCGCCCTGAACGACAATTCGCTTTACGTCGTTCATAAAGCCCTGCGAATTCGCACTGACGAAAGTAGTATCGACGGTTCCATTCGCGTTTAGCCTTACGAGAGAGCGATAGTTGAAGCCTGTGACGTCGAATCTGCCGCCGACTAGTATCTTGCCGTTCGATTGGAGAGCGATAGTGTAGATCGAGCCGCCAAGTTGATTTGACGAGAGTCCGTAATCAAAGAAATCCGGCGGATCGAAGGTATTATCGAGCGAGCCATCGGCGTTTACTCGTGCCAGACCATAACGAGCTTTGCCGCCCGCAACGGTAAAATTGCCGCCGACAAGATATTTACCGTCAGGTTGTGCGATGCTGACCGTAGCTCCTGAATTCAGCAGACTAAACGCTGCTGTATTAAACGTCGGATCGACCTCACCGGCCGCCAGCACACTATTTGCGGACACACAAATGCCCAGCAATGCCGCTACCATCACAAAATTCGTGACCTTCTTCATCGCATTTCCCCCAAGTCGCCCTAAAACGGACGGTCAAACCAATTGTCGGATTACTACTACTAGTTTTAACACATAAATATCGATGAACAAAGGGATTCTGCACTTGATGTTGCCGTACGGCGTCAATTTTAAGTTGACAAGAATTAAGAACTGGAATATTATCGTCGGCGCCAGATGTATCCGGATACAATTTGATCGGCATTGCTTGATTGGCCAACGATACCGATCGCCAAATTAAATTCAGAGGAGTCAGAGTATGAGAAAAAGAATTGCCACATTCTTAATGGTCGCCATTTCGGTGATCACGGTGGTTGGAATTGCAGAAGCTGCAATTCATAATCCAAACAGAGACCGTATGTGTTTCGATCAGAAAGATGTACCCAAGGAATGCGATCCGGCAGCATGCACTTGTCTTTTCCATCAGATCGAAGAATTCGTAGTTTCGATGTTCACTAAGACACGATAACTGCCAACAACTTCATTTTCACCAGGCCTCGGTCACACAAATGACCGAGGCTTTCTAATTGGCTACGCTCCACCAAAAAAACAAAAGGCCCGCAGTCTCGCGAGCCTCTTTCCAACAAATAATTCTATTCTTTTCAATTACCAGGTATATCTGACATAGCTCGCCGTTGTCGGGAAATCGCTCATCGAACCAAACTCCAGACTTACCGGCGTTCCGACCAAAGGCTGAGTTTGCCATCTCGCGGGACTCCAACTTGGGCGAAAGGTCGCGGGTTCTAACACGCCGTTGCCGTCAAAGTCACCGAGCGATGGGGAGTCAAAGCCATTTTGTTGGGGCAGCCCAAATGAACTGTTAGTTGCACCATTGTCAGACCGTCGGTACAAATATCGCCTATTTACGGTGTCCCAAACAACTAGGTCAGCCTTGCCGTCGCCGGTAATATCGCCGGGCATCAAGATGTCACGATTCGAGGAACCGAAAACCTGCCCTTGAACGCTCAGATCCGAGCTACGTTCGTACCACCATTGCATACCGGACACTCTGTGAATTGCAAGATCGGGTCTTCCGTCACCGTCGTAATCAGCTACGACGGGAATATCGCTCGGCAAACCGAAAGTACGCACGGTTGTCGAACCGTTTGATGAATTATTGATATAGAAAGTCGCGGTCGAACGACGATAAACAGCTGCGTCGGCTTTGCCATCGTTGTCAAAATCCGCAGGCGTTGGAACATCGTTCGCGATGCCGAATGGAAATGCGTAGTAGGTGAAATCTTCGCTGCGCAGAATGTACCATTCGCCGCCGTTCGGCCTGTAAAGAGCAATATCGGCTCGGAGATCGCCGGTATAATCCGCAACAGCCAATACGTCGGTCGCAACACCGAATTGCAGCGCAAAATGGCTTCCATCCGACGAGCGACGAACCCACCATTCGCCTTGCTGATGGCGATAGACCGCTGCATCTGTCTTTCCGTCGCCATCAAAATCCGACGGTGCCGGCACACCACCCGCAAACGCACCAATGGCCATAACTACAGCAATAATTACTGTGGCAAGAATTCTCGTGATCGGCATAATACTTCACCTCTCTCTGATTGTGCGAAATTGAGACACCTGAATATTATGTCGGATCGCCCGATAACGCAAGCATTTATGTGACCATCGTCACAGATCACCACGTATCCATCGAATAAGAAAAGGCCCGCGATCTCGCGAGCCTCTTGTTTTTCTACTGACTACCAGCTACTGACTACTTCCTACGGATTCAACGTCACAAACACAGGTTCCGAGACCTGACCATAATCTATATTACTCTTACGAAGCTGCACACGAACTTGTATCTGTTCCGGTTCGCCGGCGGTTTGTAGCGAAATGCTGACGTCGGCTGATTTACCTTGGAAAGTGTCGACCTTTGTCCAAGTGCCGCCTTTCCTCATGATGTAAACGTCCCATGCGGTCGCTTCGCCGCGTCCACTGACCACCAGCGAGAAATGATGATTGTTCGCGGCCGTGAACGCTTGGATGGTGGGCTTCACTTCCGAAGGAATCGGCTTGATCGGAGCCGCCGGAACGATGCCCATCGCGGTTCCCATCACGTCCGTGTAAGTCGCCTGAGCCATTATCAGCGTTCGCAGCTCGTCAAGCCGCTGGAAAATGCCTGCCGGAACTGCTCTCGGCGGTGCCGTAAAGTTTTCAATAGGAAAAACAGGAGCCGGC
>JAEUQI010000044.1 GCA_016789145.1 Blastocatellia bacterium
CGAATATAACCTTCTTGCGCTGCCCGTTATCGATGACGACGGAGATATCGCCGGGATCGTAACGGTTGACGATGCCATGGAGATCTTGCTTCCTAAAAATCTCGAGCGGCGTCTGCCGAGATTGTTCGGCTAATTCTTAATACTGCATGTGTCGCCCGATGGAATGCATATGTCGCCGCATGGTTTAGTTCCAGATGCACAGCCGTTAGCCGAGCGAAGCGGGCTATCGGCAGGCGGCGGGACTTCCCAAAATTTATTCACGTTCACCAAGCGCACACAATCGACTTCTGCAGCGATTGACTGGACCTTTGCATAATCGCTCTGATTATCAGCCCAGCCGATGATCTTGACTGCACCCAAATACGATGTGACGTTTATTTGCGGGATCTGCTTTGCCAAAACCTTGTCGTTCGACAATTTTGCGTAGATCTCGGTCACGATGGCCTTGTCGTCCGGCGTGTCGCAGGACTGTGCCGATACTGACTGTTCAGCGGCAGCAGCAACCAATAAAAAAAACGAAACTATTATCGCGAAGCGAATGATCCTCATTGTTTCTCCTTAAATCTTTATCGTCATCAAATTAAGCAGGCTAAAGCGAGACTGTCGTCCATAAACAACTGCAAGTCCATCCTTGCTCAACGCGAGCTTCGAAATGTACTGGCCTGAATCATTGCTGCTTGTTAACTTACGCGGCATGCCTCCGGTCGAAGACACTACCCAAATGTCGTCCTTATTATCATTTCTCGCCGCGTATGCGATCTGTTTCCTATCATTTGTTAGAAACAAATTGTAGAAATAGGCATTTCGCAATCGAGCTATTTCCGAAGCGGTGCCAGCTTGGGCTGACACGCTTTTCAAAATAGACTCCGGAGGCAAACCGCTTGTCTTTTCCGATTCCGCGATAATAAGACTATTTTCGTCCGCAGTCCAACCGATAAGACGAAAGATCCTATCTGACGAATATGCTTTGGTGACAGTTCTGGTTGTCACGTCGTAGATGCTGATCTCGCGTATCGGCGTTTGGCCGGCCGAACCTCTCGATTGGGTAAAGAAAGCCAGACGCTTTCCATCAGACGACCAGAGCGGACAATATATCGCTGCGGAATTATCCGAGAAGGCAGTGAGCTGTTTCTCTGCGCCGCTCGTAACATCGACCGAATAGATGTTCGGCGAGCCGTTGCGTTCTGCGACATACGCGATCGCGGAGCTGTCCGGCGACCACGCGTATGCATTTGTCTGGATGTGATTGTACGGCGATACCGAATAGCCAACGGCTGCAATGCCACCTGTTGCGAGGCGGCGAACTCCGCCGCCGTTTGGATTGACAGCGAATATCTCTAAAACGTCGGTCGACATTCGCAGAAATGCTACTGTTCTGCCGTCCGGCGAAAATGTCGGTAGAAACCCGCGTTCGGCAAGTAACACCGAGCGATCATCTCTAGCTTTGATCGATCGCGAATATAGATTGCTTTCGTAAAGATTTGCGCCGCGGCTCAAATTCTTTGCTGACTGATAGACCATTGTGTCGTTGTCCGGTGAAACGGCTGGCCATAATTCCGAGTTAACGCTGCGAGAAATGGCGGTCTCCTGTAATTCATTCGTGCCTATTCGCCAGAGACTCGATTCTTCTTTTGCCGAACTAACGATCACTGAGTTTCCATCGGGAGCGACGTCGACAACGGTGCTGTCAGTATCTGCGGTCGTAATCTGAATCGGCTTTGAACCATAACCTTGGATAGCAAAGATCTGATAAACGCCTCCGGTCAATGAGCTAAAGTAAAAGCGTTCCTTTTCCGGCAACCAGGCAACGCTTCCTATCGAACCTTGAGACTCTCCAACCTGCCTAGGCGATGAGTTGCCAATGTCACTGACAAAGATCGTCGAAACGTTCGCCCTTTCAACGACGTAGGCGATCTGCTGCTCACTACTGGAAATAGAGATCCACGAGACCTTTCCGTCACTGGGCGTGATAGCTGTCTCGCGTTTTGACGAGCCCGACGCGATCTCAATGCTATATAGGTCGCCGCTGGACTGGAAATACACTTTGCCGCTTCTGCTCCATCTTCTCAATTCGAGGCTTCCATCCTCGACAGAGCCCACGAACTTAGGTGTGCCTCCGCCTAACGCCGAATTTCGCCAGATGCCGGTAGTTTGACGACCGTCCGCGGCAGTGCCTTTTTGCGAGAAGAACGCGATTTCGTCGCCGGTCGGCGACCAAACAGGATCGCGACTGGAAAACGCATCGTTGGTCACTTGGATCGGCTCGTTCGACGTCGCCTGGGTGACCCAAATGTTCTTGGTGCCCGAGCGAGTGGACGAAAATGCGATCAACTTGCCGTCGGGCGAAAAACTCGCGTTACTAAACAATTCGCCCGGAGCCGACGACCAACTCGCGATCTCAGATACCTTATCGACTGCCATTTTTCGGCTGCCGACAAGGTCTGAATACTTGAACAACCAAATTCCACCGCCGACCGCGATCGTTGCAGCGAGTGCAATAAAAATTACCGCATGCAAGATCGTAAATCGCCGTGTCGTTGAAATACTCTCGGTCAAAGTCGGTCGCTGAACGGAGGTCTCGGTAACGGGAGCAGGCAGAGAATTGTCCTGCGTACGGTTGATCAAGGCTTCTAGCTTTATCTCTTCGCGAAGGTCAGCAAGGTCGATCTCCAAGTCTTTGATATGTTGGTATCGATGAGTTTTGTCTTTTCTCAGGGTCTTATCGACGATGCGCTCTAGTTGACGGGGAAGCAGTGGCGACAGTTGGCGAACAGGCGGCGGATCGTCCTTGAGGATCGAGCTGATAAGGTCAACATTGCTTTCGCCGACAAATGGTCGGCGGCCAGTAAATAGTTCGTACAGGACGATTCCGAGGCTGAAAATATCGCTCCGAGCGTCGAGTTGCTGGCCGCGGGCCTGCTCGGGAGACATATAGGCGACGGTTCCCATTATAAGTCCCGGTTTTGTGTTGAACTGAGCCTTTGTCGCATCTTCGGAATCGGCCGTCTGCGATTGTCTTTCAGTAAGTTTAGCAAGACCAAAATCTAGAACTTTCACTAATCCGTCGTCGCGGATCATTATGTTCTCGGGCTTTATATCGCGATGAATTATGCCCGCCTCGTGAGCCGCACCCAGAGCGGCGGCAGCTTGAAGAGCGATGCCAAGAGCCTCATTCACATCCATCGACCCGACAAGGATTCGATCGCGAAGCGTTTTGCCCTTTATAAATTCGGTAGCTATATAATGCGATGGCCCATCAGTACCAACCTCAAAGACCGTTAGTATATTTGGGTGATTTAAGGCAGACGCCGCTTTAGCCTCGCGGACAAAACGCTCGATGCGCTCAGGATCGTCAGCGACGTCGCTGAGCAGCACCTTTAGCGCGACCTGCCGTTCGAGACGAGTGTCGGTCGCAAGATAAACCTCGCCCATTCCGCCGGCACCGATCGAAGAGATGATCTTGTAATGCGATAAAATATCGTCAGCTTGTAGCATTGATGTGCTCCAGGATTATAGCACCAAGAGCGGGCGACTTATCTAGTTCTTGTTGCATCAAACCTAACTTGAACGAAACCAACGTCGGCAGAATTGCGTAATTTTGCTATGATAGTGTCCAAATATATTTCCGGAGGCAATAAATGATGAAGAAGTTTACATTCATTTTGACAGTTCTGATGGCGATGGCAGTTGCGGTAAGCGCGCAAGGTGTCGCGATCGGAGAGAAGATCGAGAATTTCTCGCTCGCTAACACCGAAGGCGTTACTAAGACCTTTAACGAAATGAAGGGCAAGAATGGGGCTGTGATCATGTTCGTGTCGTCCCAGTGTCCCGTCGTTAAGGACTATAACGAACGCATGAACCAGATCGCCGCCGATTATGGTGCAAAGGGCATCGCGTTCATCGGTATCAATTCGAATGCGACCGAGATGGACGCAACCGGCAGGCCGGCAGATTGGGTCGCTAAGCACATCGCAGCAACCTACCAATTTCCTGTCCTGATGGACAAGGGAAATGTGTTCGCAGATCGTGTCGGTGCGACCGTGACCCCTGAGGCTTATTTTGTTGATGCTAGCGGCATGTTGCTCTATCACGGTGCGATCGACAACGATAAAAAGGCACTGAATATAACGAACAACTATTTGCGAGATGCATTTGACCTCGCACTTGCCGGTAAACCTGTCGCAAAAACTCGTGCGGCTGCTTTTGGTTGCAGCGTCAAGAGAGCAACGAAATAGATTATGTTCAACTTGATCTCAAAAGGCCTGTTCGCAGGCCTATTTTTTACTCTTGCGGTGACGGCGTTCGCCCAGGCTCCGGTCGTCACTAAGATCGACAACGCCCAGCTTGCGACTTTGCTTAAGCCGAACGGCAAACCGCTGGTTGTCAATTTTTGGGCTACATGGTGTGAGCCGTGTCGCGAAGAATTTCCTGACCTTGTAAAGCTAGACGCACTCTACAAGGGCAAGGCCGACCTGATCACGATCACGCTCGACGATCTGGCCGAGATCAATGGTGATGTTCCAAAGTTCCTCAATGAGATGAAGTCAACGATCCCGACGTATTTGCTGCATACGAACGATCAAGACGCTGCGATCACGATGGTCTCAAAAGATTGGGCCGGCAATCTGCCGCTGACAATGGTCTATGATGCTAATGGCAAGATCGTCTACCAACGCAATGGAAAGTTTCGCTATGAGACGCTCAAGGAGAACATTGATCGAGCACTGGACAATGAGCCGTCCGGGGTTGGTATTTTCGAGATCGTTGAGTTTATTAAAGTCGTAAACGGTAACCGCGATGAGGCTAGGTATTTCTTCGAGAATAATTGGCGAGTTTTTCGAGAAGCGGCCGTAAAGCGCGGAATTATCGAGTCTTTCGACTACATTGAGACCGCAAACCGAGATGCGGCGTTCGATATCATTTTGATCACCCGATACGCGAACGAGGAACAGTATAAGAACAGCGAAAAGGCATTCGAACCGATCCTGAAAGAACTGAGGCCGAAAGGGCCGTTGATGAAGGGTTCACTCAAGCGGGACGCTATTATTAAGACAGTCTATTCTTACGTCGGCAAGTCAGTGTTTAGGTCAGTGAGGTAAATAACTATGTTCAGAAACATCGAAGATTTTCGCAAGGTTTGGGACTACGAAGCAGAGATGACAGGTAAGGTCTTGCTCAATTTGACCGACGAATCACTTGGTCAAAAGGTCACAGATGATGGCCGAACGCTTGGCTTTCTAGGCTGGCATCTTGCTGTCACATTGAACGAGATGCTCGGCCTAGTCGGCCTAACGATCGACGCTCCGACGCCCGAAACTGATTGCCCGACGAGTGCCGCCGAGATCGCCCGCGTTTACGGCGTTGGCGGTAAATCTGTCGGCGACGAAGTTTCTGCGAACTGGACCGACGAGACGCTCCTCATCGAAGACGATATGTACGGCGAAACGTGGTCTCGCGGCATGACTCTGTTTTATCTGATCGCACACCAAGCCCACCATCGCGGCCAGATGACGGTCCTAATGCGACAAGCAGGTCTAAAGGTTCCGGGAATTTACGGTCCTGCAAAAGAAGAGTGGATTGCGTTTGGTCAGGAACCACTGCCTTAGTTTGGTTTCTTACGGAATCTCAATTTCGTGGTAATCGGCAGTTTTGCAACCGTCGATTACCAGTCTGATCGTTTCGATCCTACGTTGAATTCTAGGCCAAGACGTAGTTTTTAGAACGACAATTCCTATTTTTCGCTCCGCGAGTTGCTGCTGATATTTCAGATTCTGATCTGTGGTGACAAGCAACTCAAATCCGGCATCTTCGGCGGTTGAAAGAAGTTCACCGTTTTCGAGTTCCTGCCAGCCACGTTCAAATTCTGTTTCAATCGTGTGATTCTCAAGATGGCGTCGAAGAGGTACCGGAGTTCCCTGATCAAAGAGTATCTTCATGCGAGAGCGAGTTCCTCGATCGATTCAATTTCATGCTCAAAAACTGCGACGACCTGCGAGCGTTCGACACCGGGAAACCATTCGAGGAACTGGTCGATCGATGCACCGTCTCGAAGATTTTCGTATAGGGCAGTCAACGGTACGCGTGTGCCTTTGAACACCCATTCACCGCTAACCTTATTTGGGCTACGTTCGATAACGTCAGACAATTTTGAGTAATTCATATGCCTACACCTCGTACTCTATAATTCTACATCAAAACTGTAACTTCGAGTTCAGTCAACTCAGTTTGATAAATATCGTCGCAACGAATAAACTTTTGAGTTTATTTTAGGTCGCGATTTCGCCTCTTGTAGACAATGACCAGTATCACCGCCGAAGTAGTCGAGCAGCACGGGCTTTCAACCGACGAATATCAACGCATCTTGAAGATCATGGGCCGAGAGCCGTCGATGACGGAACTTGGTGTGTTTAGCGTGATGTGGTCGGAGCACTGTTCGTACAAGTCTTCGCGCGTGCATCTGAAGCGGCTGCCGACGACCGGGCCGCGAGTGATCGTGCCGCCTGGCGAGAATGCCGGTGTTGTCGATATCGGCGACGACTGGTGCGTGGCGTTCAAGGTTGAATCGCATAATCATCCGAGTTTTATCGAGCCTTTCCAAGGTGCGGCGACGGGCGTCGGCGGTATTCTGCGTGACGTATTCACAATGGGAGCACGTCCGGTCGCGGCGATGAATTCGCTCCGTTTCGGACCATTGCACGATGCGAAGAACGGCAACCGCAACAAGTCGATCCTTAAAGGTTGCGTCGAAGGCATTGGCCATTACGGCAACTGTTTCGGAGTGCCGACGATCGGCGGCGAGGTTGTCTTTGATGAATCGTATAGCCTGAATCCGCTTGTAAATGCTTTCGCGCTAGGGCTTGTTCGCAAGGACCAGATATTTTTTGGCAAAGCGACCGGCATCGGTAATCCGGTGCTTTACGCCGGTGCAAAGACAGGTCGCGATGGCATTCATGGTGCGACGATGGCGTCGGCTGAGTTTGATGAAGAGGCTTTGGAGAAGCGTCCGACGGTTCAGGTCGGTGATCCGTTTCTCGAAAAACTCCTCCTCGAAGCCTGTCTCGAAGCGATGCGTTCCGGTGCGATCGAAGGTATCCAGGACATGGGAGCCGCAGGTCTCACATCATCGTCGGTCGAGATGGCGGCACGTGCCGGCACGGGGCTTGAGCTCGACCTTACGCTCGTTCCGCAACGCGAAACAGGAATGACTGCATATGAAATGATGCTGTCCGAATCGCAAGAGCGAATGCTGATCGTCGCCCGCAAGGGCCGCGAACGCGAAGTCGTCGAGATCTTCAACAAATGGGACCTCGATTGCGTAGTCATCGGCAAGGTAGTCGAGGGCGATCGCCTAAAAATTGTTCACAATGGTGTTGTCGAAGCCTACATGCCGGTTATGGCTGTCACGGACGAAGCGCCGAAATACGAAAGACCGATGACTCCAATGTCCAAGGTCGAAAGCCCAAAGTCGCCGGACCTGAAACCTGGAACCTGGAACCTGGAACAGGCGTTGAGAACCCTTCTCGCGTCGCCAAATATCTGTTCGAAGCGTTGGGTTTACGAGCAGTACGATTCGATGGTTCGCACGAATACGGCGGTCTTGCCGGGAGCTGATGCCGCCGTTATTCGCATCAAAGAAACTCGTCGCGGCGTGGCGATGTGTTTGGACGGTAATGCGAAGTACGTCGCGATCGATCCAAAAGAAGGGGTGAAGCTCGTAGTTGCCGAGGCGGCTAGAAACGTCGCTTGTGTTGGTGCTAAACCTATTGCTGTCACCAATTGTCTCAATTTTGCGTCACCTGAAAGACCAGTGGTGATGTGGTCGTTTAGCGAAGTTGTCGACGGTCTGAAAGAAGCTTGCGAGATTTTTGAGACGCCTGTTGTTTCGGGAAATGTGTCGTTTTACAACGAAACAGACGGTCGCGGAATATTGCCGACACCTGTGATCGGCATGGTCGGTCTAGTCGAAGACACTCGCAGAATCGTGACCCAAGGCTTCAAGGATAGCGGCGACATGATCGCCCTGCTCGGGGAAACTCGAGACGATCTTGCCGCAAGTGAGTTCGCCCAAACCGTTGCCGGTCTCTCAACCGACGATCTGATCGCGAATGGCATAATGCCAAACGTTGACCTCGAAAAAGAGGATCAACTCCACAAAATTCTATTGAAGCTCGCTGAGGCTGGCCTGCTTTCGTCAGCACACGATTGCTCGGACGGTGGCCTTGCTGTAACGATCGCCGAATCCTGCTTTTCATCGCTCGGGCGAAAGTCATTAGGAGCAAGTATCGAGCTTGAAGGAAATGGGCTTTCGAATGAAGCTCTCCTATTCGGAGAGACGCCGTCGCGTGTTGTGATCAGCTTTAGTGCGTCCGACCTGGATCGTATAAAAGAGATAGTTGGTGCCCATTTATTTACAATTATTGGGACAGTAAGCGACAATGTATTCAGCATCTCAGTCGATGGCCAAACCGTGATCTCGTCTCCTGTGGCCGAATTGGAATCGATCTGGCAGGGCTCTCTTGCCAAAAAACTAACTTAATTGCCGGTGACCGTTGCCGGCCCATTTGTCCGACAATGGAAACTGAAAATGTCGCTTTGCCCGAGGACGGCAAACCAAACAACTTCTTCTTTCGCATTCTCGACCGTATCGAGCGTGTAGGAAATGCTATCCCAAATCCGGCGCTTCTTTTCGTCGGCCTCGCGATACTGACGCTGATACTCTCGGCGGTCGTGTCGTGGGCCGATGTTAGCGTTACACATCCGGGAACAGGCGAGACGGTTCGGGCCGTGAACCTGATCTCGGTCGAGGGCCTACATAAGATCCTTACGGGTCTAGTCACCAACTTCACGGGGTTTGCACCGTTAGGTGTTGTCCTCGTCGCGATCTTAGGAATCTCGGTCGCGGAGGCGAGCGGCTTGATATCGGCGTTGATGCGTTTGCTGGTATTGTCGGCGCCTAAAAAGCTGTTGACGATGGTCGTCGTCTTTGCCGGTATTTTCTCGCACATGGCGAGCGACGTTGGTTATGTGTTGCTTATTCCTTTAGCGGCGATGATGTTTCTCGCTGTCGGACGGCATCCGCTGGTCGGTCTGGCGGCAGCGTTCGCGGGCGTTTCGGGCGGATTTAGCGCCAATTTGCTACTTGGGCCGACCGATGCGTTGCTTGCGGGCCTTACACAAGAAGCCGCCCGCATTGTCGATACGGCATACGTTGTCACGCCGGCTGCAAACTACTATTTCATGGCCGCCTCCGCCGTGCTGATCACGATCCTCGGTACTTGGATCACCGAATCGATCGTCGCGCCTCGGCTCGGCGAGTACACGGGTGATGCAAAACCGGAAAGTTTAGAAAAGCTTTCGCCTGACGAAAAACGCGGAATGTGGTTTGCACTCTTCGCTGCTCTGGCATTCTTGGCATTCATTCTCGCAGGTACGATACCTGAGACAGGCTATCTTCGCGATGCAAAGACTGGCAGCTTGCTTCGTTCGCCATTTCTTCAGGGCATCATCGCGATGATCTTTTTTGGCGGTGTGATACTTGGCCTCGCATATGGTTTCGGCTCGCGTAAATTCAAGAAAGCCGACGATATCATTCAGGCAATGGAAGGCTCGATGAAGACCATGTCGGTCTATCTCGTGCTCGCCTTTTTCGCCGCTCAGTTCGTAGCTTTCTTCAACTGGACGAATCTCGGAGTGATCTTAGCTGTCGAAGGAGCTGAAACACTTCGAAGCCTCAATTTAAGTGGCGTGACTCTGATAATCGCCTTTGTCGTTCTTTCGATATTGCTAGATCTGGTCATCGGTTCTGCGTCTGCAAAATGGGCAGTGATGGCACCGGTTTTTGTGCCGATGCTGATGTTGTTGGGCTATTCACCCGAGTTGACGCAGGCCGCATATCGCATCGGCGACAGCGTTTGCAACATCATTACGCCGCTGATGTCTTATTTCCCGCTGATCGTGGCGTTTGCCCAGAAATACGATCCGAAAGCCGGCATCGGCACGATCATGTCGATGATGATGCCTTATTCACTCGCGTTCTTTATCGGCTGGACGTTGTTCCTGATCATGTGGTTCTGGCTGGAATTGCCGCTCGGGCCCGGATCGGGAATCTATTATCAAGTCCCGACGGCGACGCCGTAACGACGAGGTTTCTTCATGAAAACTTCATAAAACCTTCATAGATCGCTAAGTACAATTCGTTCGTACCTAGGCAGAATAAGGATCGAGTCATTACAACTCGATCCTTTTTTGCATTTCGGAGACGACCATGATTACTGCCTCGGCGATGACACGCGTATTTTGGCTGGCCTTAGCCGCGATAGTGTTTGCGACAACAGCATCAGCCGCTACTTTTACCGTTACCAACACCAACGACAGCGGCCCGGGCAGTTTGCGACAGGTGATCATTGATTCCAACACTGCTCTAAGTGCAGATACGATCGTCTTCAATATTCCGGGACCGGGTGTTCACAAGATCGCGCCATTGACAGCGCTTCCTAATTTCAGCCTTTCCGGGACAGGTTCTGTGCTCCTTGATGGCACGACGCAGCCAGGTTGGTCGGTTGGCAACCTACAGATCGAGATCAGCGGCGAGAATCTTGCTGGTACGAACTCTAGCGGCCTACTGCTATCACCGATGTTGGGAACAACTCAAAGCACGATTCGAGGACTGATCATCAATCGATTTGATCTGGCTGCGATCGAGCTACGCGACACGGAGAATGTAACCATCGAGGGTTGCTACCTCGGTACTGATGCAACCGGAACGATGGACCTTGGCGGTGACCACGGCATCTTCAAAAATACGATCTCTGCGAGTGGGACTGAGAACGTCACGATAGGCGGCGATATTCCTGCCGAACGAAATCTAATTTCCGGTAACGGCATCGGCATCTACATTTTTGGCGGCACCAACGTTTATGTCCGCGGCAACTACATAGGTACTGACGCGACCGGCAACGCTCCTCTGCCGAACACCCAAGGCATCCTGACGATCTGTTTCAGCTGCGAATTTGGCGGTCCGACCACTGCCGAAAGAAACGTTATCTCCGGTAACAAGAACACGGGCCTGATACTTGAGAGTTCCGGCGGCATCATTCAGAACAATTACATTGGCGTAGGAGCTGACGGCTTTACGCCGGTCGGCAATGGTAACACAGGGATCTCGATCGCAAACTCGCTGAACCTCGTATCTGCAGGCTCTCACACGATCGAAGACAACGTCATAGCGAATAACCGATTTCGCGGCATCAAGGTCTACGGCGGATTTACCGACCCGACCGGAGTTCGGATCAGAAACAACTCCATATACCAAAATGTAACTGTAGGAGGAGCGTATCGCGGGATCGACTTGAACGACGACGGCCTTACCGCAAATGATGCTGGTGATGGCGATACAGGAAGCAACAACTTACAGAACTATCCGGTTTTGACATCTGCGACAACAACGCTTACCAACACGAACATACAAGGTACATTTAACAGCACGCCAAGCACGTCCTTTCGTGTTGAATTCTACGCGAACAATGCGAACCTCGCCGAAGGCAGGACGCAAATGTTTGTTCAGAACATCACGACCGACGCGAGCGGAAATGCAACGATAAACGTTACCGTACCCTTTGCGGCTCGCCATGGCCAGTACGTTACTGCAACAGCGACTCGCAACACATCACCGTTTGATACATCTGAGTTTTCGGTTCCTGTTGCCGTGTCCGTTGTGAACTTCGTGGTGACAAACACGAATGATTCGGGAGCGGGCAGCCTGCGGCAGGCGATCATCGATTCGAATGCGTCGGCCGATGGCAATCAGATCACGTTCGCGATCACACCGCTCGATGGCTCGGTAAAATCGATCAACTTGCTCACGCCGCTGCCGACGATCACAAGCCCGGTTGCGATAAGCGGATTGACACAGAACGGCGCGACCTGTTCCGCGCCTAAAATTGAGCTGAACGGAGCCAATGCCGGTACTGGTGCCGATGGGTTGACGTTTACGTCGGACGGGAACATTCTTCAGGGCATCGTAATTAACCGCTTCCTGGGCGATGGCGCCATATTTGATTCGAGTCTTACAAACCTAATTCTCTGTAACAAATTTGGTACAGATCCGAGCGGCACGACGGATCTTGGCAATGGCGGAAGCGGCATATTCCTCGATACCTCGCACTTTAACCGAATACAAGACAATACGTCGTCCGGCAACGGCGGGTCGGGCATTCGCGGCCTTTTCCCGCAATTCAACGAGATCTATTCGAATGTGCTTGGCCTGAATTCGGCGGGAACCGCAGTGATTTCGAATGTTTCCGGCGGCATCGTCTTCTCTGGCGGCGTCGGGAATCTTATTGGATCGTCGAACCTGGACCGGCGAAACGTGATCTCAGGAAACGGCCTGGTCGGTATCTTCCTGGCTAACACAGCAAGAAACATCGTCAAAGGTAACTTCATCGGTGTCGATTCGAACGGCGTCGGGACGACGTTTGGAAATACCGGAGCAGGCATATCACTTTCCTTGTCGTCAGCAGATGACAACCTTATCGGTGGTGCCGAGATTGGCGTCGGAAATGTTATCGCTCACAACACCGGCGATGGCGTTTCTTTCATCAGCACGGCGGGATTAGGTAATCGTGTCATTGGGAACTCGATCCACAGTAATGGTGGTCTCGGAATCGATCTAGCGGACAATGGCGTGACAGCAAATGATGCTGACGACCCTGACTCGGGAGCGAATAGCCTGCAGAATTTCCCAGTGCTCACTAATGCCGAGGCATTCTTCGGCGGACTAAAGGTAATTGGTTCGCTCAATAGCGTAGCCAACACAACGTATCGTATTGAGGTCTTCTCAAACGCCACGTGCGATGGGACCAATGGCGAAGGACGCACTTTCGTAGGTTCATTCAACGTCACGACCGACACGAGCGGCGACGCGACGTTTAGCGAGAATGTTACAGGGCTCGGTGTCAGTGTCGGCGAAGTCATTTCAGCGACCGCAACGAGGCTCTCGGCTCCGTTCGATACGTCCGAATTCTCAGCCTGCCGCACAGCGACGGCACTGACCGGCGTCACTACGGTCACAGTTACGAATGTGAACGACAGCGGAGCAGGTTCGCTTCGCCAAGCGATCACAACCGCAAACTCAAATGCAGATCTAACGGTCATTGATTTCGACATCTCGGGTAGCGGCGTCAAAACGATCACTCCGACGACCGCGCTACCTACGATCACTCAGCCTGTGATCATCGATGGTCTTACTCAGACAGGTGCGAGTTGTGGCACTCCGCTAATTGAGATCAACGGCATATCAACTGCGGGTGTTGATGGTTTACGCATTTCGGGTGGTGCCGATGTTCGCGGCCTCATCATCAACAACTTTGATGGCGACGGGATCGAATTCAACACAAAAGGCAGCAACAGCGTTAAATGTAACTTTATTGGGGTTTCTGCAGATGGTATGTCGCCGGCGCGCAACGGGCGCAATGGCCTCCATTTTTATTATGTCAATAACAATATTGTCGGCGGCACGAACAATGACGGAAACGTCATATCTTCCAATGCCGCTTTGTGCGGTTCCGGCTGCTTCAGCGATGCCGGAGTATACATGGATTTCTCGACAAATAGCGTCATTCAAGGCAACATCATCGGCTTGAACAAAAGCGGGTTGGTCACCACGGCGTTTTTGAACGCCCGACAAGAAAACGGGATCCGCTTAATAAACGGGAGCAATAACTTGGTCGGCGGAATGACCGCATCAGCGCGAAATATAATCACGGGCAACGACACAGGCTTAAGCTTAAATAGCAGTGACGAGAATGTCGTTCACGGAAATTACATCGGCGTCGACATAAACGGCACGATAGTTGGAACTTTTCCCAACACAAATGGAAATGGAATATCGCTCTCGTTTGCCGATAATAATCAGATCGGCGGGACCGAGACCGGTAGTGGTAATGTAATTTCGGCGAATGGGACCGGAATACGAAATACAGGAAGTTCCGACAATAACGTGATCGAGGGCAACAAGATCGGCACTAACGCTGCCGGAACCGCTGTCCCGGCACCGCAGGGTACCGGTATTTTGACCGATCGTTGTAATTTCCAGATCGGCGGTACAACGATCTCGGCTCGAAACATTATTGCGGGGAACCAGACCGGAATTGAGATCAATAGTAGCTCCTCGACCGAGACCGGCCAGGTTGTCATTCAAGGAAACTATATCGGCGTTGCAGTCGACGGGCTAACGCCACTTGGTTTTCCGAACGCCGGAATAGACATAAAAGGCCTAGCGAACGGTAATGTAATTGGCGGCGGTGCGGCTGGGGCCGGGAATGTGATCGCCGGAAGTGGTACTAAGATCCGGCTCGATACAAATAACAATCTGATACAGGGAAATCTGATCGGTACCGATTCGACTGGCACCCTTGATATCTCAGGTTTCGGTTCGGGCATAGAGCTGATGGCAAATGCTACGAACAACACGATCGGCGGTACTTCTAGCGGCGGCAGAAACGTTATTTCCGGTGTCAATGATGGAATAAGGACCGCGGCTGGCGTGACAACTGCCAACGGAAATTTGATCCAGAATAATCTAATTGGCACTGCGATCGACGGGGTGACGCCGTTGCCTAACTCATTGAATGGCGTTGTGCTCGAATCGAGCGATAACACTATCATTAACAACACCATCGCCCACAATGCACAGAAAGGCGTAGTAATACTCACCGGCGGTAATGGTAATCGCATTTCGGCTAATTCGATCCATTCAAACGGAACCACGGCGGCCCACGTTGGCATCGACCTTGGAGACGATGGCGTTACGGCAAACGATACGGGCGATGGCGATCTGGCGAACAACTTGCAGAACTATCCTGTGTTGACCTCGGCATCGAACAATTTGATACAAGGCACGCTCAATAGTGCGGTTAGTTCGACTTTTACCATAGACTTTTACTCGAATCCGAGTGCCGACACGTCTGGTTTTGGCGAGGGTCGGACATATCTCGGTTCGACTAACGTCACAACCAATGGCAGCGGCAATGCTTCGTTTAGCTTTGTCCCAACGGTCGTTCTATTTGGCGGCGTTCATATCTCGGCGACTGCTACGAATGCCAGTGGCGATACTTCTGAATTCTCGCAATCGAGAGCTGTCCTTGGTCCGACTTCCGCAAACGTCGAGATCGCTGGTCGAGTTGTTTCAGATACCGGAATGCCTATCGGACGAACGTATCTAACAATCACCGACCAGAGCGGCAATATTTATCAGTCGCTGACCAATCCGTTCGGCTATTTCAGATTCTCGGAAATACCGGCCGGCCAAACCTACATTCTGAGTATGAATTCTAAGTCGTTCGAATTCACGCCATCGAGCATCTCAATTGCGATTACTTCCGACATCAATGATCTGCTGATCATCGGTACCCGTCGCCAAGATCAACCTGTTCCCTCTCAACTTCTGATCAAGGAAACCAGTCCGGCTAAACCTGACCCGAATACGCTGGACAAGCGGCGGCCTTGATTGCTCAGCCGGCGAGGCTTAGTCTCTAGTAATGAGCCTCGCCGGCGTTTATCTTCATATTCCATTCTGCAAGTCACGTTGCTCGTACTGCGATTTCGCAACGGACGTCTGGCGAGATGCTGCGTCGGTCGATCGGTATGTTGATGCGTTAACTTCTGAAATTCGAAGTTCGAAAATCGAAATTCAAAGTTCGATCGACACCATTTACTTTGGCGGCGGCACGCCATCGCTTCTCTCTCCGGAACAGGTTGAGCGCATACTCGAACAAATACGCATCAGATTTGATATCTCAGATGCCGATGCGATCGAGATCACGATGGAAATGAATCCGGCGACGGTGTCGCTAGAGACACTTGAAAGCTATCGCCGGCTTGGTGTGAATCGAGCCAGCTTTGGCGTGCAGACGTTCAACGACCGTGACTTAAAGTTGCTCGCACGTGGACACGATGCGAACGATGCTCGCGAGACTTTCAAAATGTTGCGAAATGCTGCTTTCTCGAACATCAGCCTCGACCTCATTGCCGGATTGCCGGGACAAACGATCGACGATTGGACGCGAAATCTCGACGAAGCCATCGCGATGTCGCCGGAGCATATCTCGCTGTATCTATTGGAGATACACGAAGGCACACCGCTCGCCGAGCAAGTTCGCAGCGGCCGCCGGACACCGATCGATGACGAACTCGCCGCCGAGATGTACGAGCTTATGCTCGACAAACTAGCCGCCTCAGGCTTCAGGCAATACGAAATATCGAACTTCGCAAAACCCGGCTTCGGATCTCGCCACAATACAAAATACTGGACGCTCGATCCGGTTTACGGCTACGGCGTCTCGGCACACTCGTTCGACGGAACGCAGCGTTACGCGAATGTTCGCGATACGGCCGCATATGTAAATGCCATTGAATCAGGAAGTTCACCAGAGAGTTTTCGCGAAGACATTGATCGCGAATCCGAATCGATATTTCTCGGACTGCGGCTCGAACGTGGCGTAAGACTTAGCGAAGAAGCTCACACAAAATACAAAAAAGAGATCGATCAGCTTATCGCTGACGATCTCATCCAATTCGTCGACAGCCGCATCAAACTCACTCGACGGGGCAAGCTGTTTTCTAACGACGTATTTGCAGCGTTCGTCTAATTTATCTTCTTGATGCGGCCGTCCGTGACGGGAGCGATCGTCGAGTTCGGGGCGTTCTTGATAGCGGCCTCGAACATGTCCGAATCTTTAGGAGCCGATGCGGCATCTGTAAGCAGTTTGCCTTCCTTGAACATCGTGTAGCCATCGCCTCCTCGTGATACAAGAAAATCTGACGTCGCGATCGTATATCTCTTCGTTTCATCGAGCGGCTGGCCGCCGACGGTAACGTTTAGGACGCGGCTACCGGCGGGCTTTTTCACGTCAAATTCGAACCGCACACCTGAGATCTGTGGAAACCGTCCGGGCTCTGCGTCTTCGCCTGGGCCGCTCCGGGCGACACCGTGTTCGAGTATCTTGCGAAGCAATGCACCTGAAACCTCGACCTTTACGATCGGATTATTGAACGGCAATATCGAGAGCACATCGCGTTTTGTCAGCGGGCCGGGCTGATAGGTCAGGTCGGCACGGATCGAGCCTCCGTTCATAAAGCCAATGTCAGCTCCCGTCGCGGTGCGATACGAATCAGCGATGAAGTTGCCTACATTCGTTTCCTGTGTACGCCCCGATTCTGAGATCGCATCTAAGACGACAGATGTCGCCCCTACCGGAACCGCCAGACGTTCCAATAATGGCCGATACTTTTCAAATACAGGAGCAAACTCCGGGGCATCAGAAATTTTGTCCGTTACAGGAATGATCTCCCAATCGATCGCGGTTAGTTTCTTAGTTGCGGCGTCGAATGTCAGGTTAAACTTGCCGACCTCGCGAGCGTCGGCGGTCATCTTGAATATCGGCGTGCCGTTTGCTGACGATTGCAATAGAGAATGTTCGTGGCCACCGAGGATCAGATCGAAATCAGCACAGCGTGCAAGCTGCTTGTCCTCGGCCATAAAAAGATGCGTCAGGCCGATCACAGCGCTCACCTTTTCTTTCTTGCGCATCTGCTTCACGAGCTTCTTAGCTGACGAGCAGAAATCGGTCACATTCAGAGCGTCTTCCATCGACGAGGTCTGTTTGGTTGCAGGCAGAACATATCCGATGATGCCGATCTTTACGCCGCCAAATTCGCGAATAACATACGGAGGCGTGTCGGCGAACGTCTTTCCCGTTCGCGTATCGATGACATTTGCCCCGAGCCATTGAAACTTTGATTCTTTTATTCTCGCAAGTATCTCCTCGGTCTTGATGTCAAATTCATGGTTCCCAAACACGGCATAATCCAGCCCAAGAGCATTCCACGCATCGATCATCTGAGCACCTTTGTACGTGCGTGTCTCGACCGAAGGAGACAGCGTATCGCCGCCCATCGTGAAGATCGTGTTCGGGTTACGAGCGACCGTTTCTTTCTTGATCGTCAGCACCCGAGCCAGCCCACCTCGGGTTCCGCCATCGACCGGCGTGAATTGATATACGTCATTTACGTGAAGAATAGTCACGCGAACAGATTGTCCCGAGATCGAAATTGCGAAGACTGCGAACATTGCAAATAAGGCTAGGCGTTTCATAATCAGCTAATCAGATCCAAGTTTTAGGTGCGTCCGTGCTTCCCATATCTCGGGGAAACATTTCTTTGTGACCGTCGTCATCAGATAGCCGACGCCGTCCGAGCCGCCGGTGCCGCGTTTCATGCCGAGCATTCGTTCGACCATCATCACATGATGAAACCGCCAAAGCGCGATGTTCTCGTCGTGATCGATCAGCAGATCTTGCATGTTGAACAGGTCGGGGTGAGATTCGGGTTTTGCGAGTATCTTAACGATAGCTGCGACACGAGTGGCGTGGTCGCCTACCTCGAAGCCTTCGCGGCCGAGCAATGCCCAAAACGAATCAGCAAGGCTCGGTTCTGCGAATCTACGTTTGAGGCGCTCGTAGGAAAAGGTATCATTCTTGAAATTCTCAAGCAATCGCTCATCCTTAAGGCCGGATACAAACTCAAGCTCCCGAAACTGCATCGACTGAAAACCGCTAGCGGGATTTAGCTTATCTCGAAACTCAAGAAAGCCGATCTGAGCCATCGTCTCTAGCACGTGTATCTGCGAGACCATTACCTTTTCGATGGCGGTCACTGCCTTGAGGCTATGGTTCACGCGAAACGCACGTCCTTCGCCAAGCCAGCCGATCGTTGCGTCGATCTCATGAAGGATCTGCTTGAACCAGAGTTCGTACGTCTGATGAATTATGATGAACAATAGTTCGTCATGGCTAGTTGGCTCGGACAAGGTCGTCTGTAGGTCCAGCAGCTCGGGCACGCGAAGGTATTCGTTATATGTAAGTAGCGAGTTTTTGCCGTATTCGTGTGACATCAAATGGAGGGTGCGGACAGCCTTTTGTTTAGTTCATATTGGTCTAAACACCGCTTTATGTCAATTTTCAGGGCTTTTGTAAAGAAATGTAAAGAATATTTCACGATCGCTCTTGACACTGTGGCCTCTATTTCGTTAAATTCTCTCTCGTCAATCAAACAACCACTCGATCTAACACGGACGGTCTTGCAGTTTAAGATAAGATTTTGTGCTAGCGGTTATCACCCGAATAGGTGAGAACGGTTTCGACAATAATCAAGTCGTGTGCATCATCGGTTCGAAAATTGACCATTTACCCGGTCTGGTCAATAACCGGAAAGGGAATGATCAAAAGTAGTATTTGGAGGAAGTAGAAGTAATGTCGAAAACGACTGGCAAAGTGAAGTGGTTCAACAATGCAAAGGGCTATGGATTTATCGAACAGCCCGGCGAACAGGACATTTTTGTCCATTACAGTGCGATCAGCGGTGATGGATACAAAACGTTGATTCAGGGCCAGGATGTGGAGTTTGAGGTGACTGATGGGCCGAAAGGCCCGCAAGCTGAGAACGTCGCTATGGTGGCGTAAACTTTGATTTCAAAACTTAGGAAACTTGGCCGGCAGCCCGCATCGGGTTCCGGTCATTTTTAATTTGCAAATCATCGCAAATTCGGTCAGAATTCGGTGGTTTCCAAAACAACACAAGATCGTCGTCTCGATCGTCAGAACGATATGTCAACATCCATATTTCGCACGAAATCTATCAGCCAGATCCAGGCTGATGCCGCCGCAGGATTTTCAGATGCCGAAGGCTCACATGATGGCAAGCCGACACTGAGGCGAACGCTCGGCGTCTTGGATCTAACGCTGATGGGCATTGCCGCGATCATCGGTGCAGGCATTTTCGCAATGGTCGGTAAGGCGTCGTACAACGGCGGGCCGGCGGTTGCGACGTTGTTCATATTTACCGCGTTCGCGTGCGGTTTTTCCGCTTTGTGTTATGCGGAATTCGCTTCGAGGATTCCGGTCGCCGGTTCGGCCTATACCTACGCATATGCATCGATGGGCGAGTTCATCGCCTGGATCATCGGCTGGGATCTGATCGTCGAGTACGCGATCGGCAACATCGCCGTAGCGATCTCGTGGAGCGACTATTTCACTGGCCTGCTCAAGGGCTACGGTATCAATATACCGCTCCATTTCACGATGGATTTTCTGACGGCAAAGCGTGGCTACGCTGCCGTCACCGAAGCAATGTCGAGCGGTGCGACAGTCGACGTTCTTACGAAAGCTTGTGACGCCAAAGACGCCGTCGTCAGTTGCGGCCAGATCGATGGCTACATGGCGTGGGCAAATGCCCCGAACATCGGCGTTCCGGTCGTTGCTGATCTTCCGGCACTGTTGATCACGCTTGTGATAACGACGCTTGTGTTCGTCGGTATTCGCGAATCCAAATTTGCGTCGAACATAATGACCGTACTGAAGGTCGGCATCATCTTGCTCGTCATCTTCCTCGGCCTCAATTATGTAAATCCTGACAACTGGTCACCATTCGCACCAAACGGCGTCGAAGGCGTCCTGAAAGGCGTCTCTGCCGTCTTCTTTGCCTACATCGGCTTTGACGCACTCTCAACCACTGCCGAAGAATGTAAGAATCCGCGGCGTGATCTGCCGATAGCGATGATACTGTCGCTCGTTATCTGTACGGTGCTCTACATCGCGATCGCGTTGGTTCTGACCGGAATGGTCAGCTATACGAAGCTCGATGTCGGCGATCCGCTGGCGTTCGTATTCGGCCCCGAAGGTGCGAATATTCCTTGGGTCGCGGGCATTATCGCGGTGAGTGCAGTGATCGCTCTCGCAACCGTTTTCCTAGTGTTCCAGATCGGCCAACCGCGATTGTGGATGGCGATGAGCCGCGACGGGCTATTGCCTAAGATATTCTCGTCAATTCATCCAAAATTCCACACACCGTGGTTTGCGACCATCGTGACAGGCGTTGTCGTTGCGATCCCGGCTCTATTCATGAACCTCACCGAGGTCACCGATCTCGCCAGTATAGGTACACTGTTCGCGTTCGTCGTTGTCTGCGCGGGCGTGTTGTTCAAAGATAAGGAATTCAAAGAAAGCGGCACTCGATTTGTGCCATATATCAACTCCCAGTTTCTTTTGCCAGTCTTGTTACTATTACTTGGAGGAATTGTATTAGTGTTCGCCGGTATGGCGTCAGTCAATTCGCAAAGCGATCCGAATCGGGACGTTATCACGATCTCGACAGAAAAGCATTCGGTTAAGGAATCCGAGAACCCAAATGCGATAGGTTTTCTTTCCGCAATTGGCGACTCGCGAGTTTATTCAGCAGGCTTGGGCAGGCTAGGTGATTTTTTCCAGATCAATACGGTCACACGGAATACCACTGTCGATATCTCAGGACCCACGACTAAGAAGAGCTTAAAGCTTGATGAAGTAAGTACGTTGAAGCTTGACTCTGGTTCAGCCGTGCGAGAGTTTAAGCTTTCTTCGACCGAACAAGTAGTTGAGGTGCCGACCGAGAATGGTACTGAAACGTATAAGTTTCAAATAGCTGAGGAGACAGAATCATCACTTTCAGCGTTTTCGCACAAGATACCGATGATCTTTTTTGCTCTCACTGCGCTGGTTCTTCTTTTCCTTAGCCTGACGAAAAAGCTGTCGCTAATCCCCATACTCGGCCTGCTGTCATGCCTGTATCTGATGACCGAACTTGGTGTGACAAACTGGATGCGGTTCGGACTTTGGCTTCTCGTTGGCCTGCTGATCTATGCGGTCTATGGCTATAAGAACAGCCATCTTTCTAGGCAGAACGATGATGCGGAAGCATAGACCCTCTTTCGAAAGAGCCGTTCTGAACGAGCGGCTCTTTTGATTTACAAAACTTTACAACTCCGATAGAACTGCCGCTGTATGATGAACGTCTAACAGTTGTCCGACTAATTCAGTCTTAACTCTTGGAGTGTAATTTTATGAAAAAGAACCTAATTCTCGCGGCAGTCGCCGTGTTCGCGTTCGCTATGGCAGCATCGGCACAGGAAGCCAGTTTTGCAGGCTCGTGGACGCTCGATGTCGCCAAATCGAAGATCGCAGGCCCGCCGATCGAATCGCAGACGCTTGTTATCACGCAGACAGCGACCGAAATAAAGGTTGAGCAGACCACCAAACGCGGAGCTCCGCCGGCAGGTGCTCCGCAAGGTCCGCCTCCGGGCGGCGGCGGTGGTGGACGCGGCGGCATGATGGGCGGCGGCGATGGCACGACGACATATTCGCTTGACGGCAAAGCCGTAAAATCTCAAATGCAAACGCCTCGAGGATCGATGGACGTTTTGACAACTGCAAAACTCGACGGCAGCAAGATCGAGATCACCCGTGTTATTTCAACCCCAATGGGTGAAATTTCAACCACCGAAAAATGGACGCTTGGCACCGATGGCACGCTAACGATCGAATCACAACGCCCAAACCGCGACGGCGGCACCGATACCACGACCCGCGTATTTACTAAGAAATAGGTCTGGCAAAAGTGAAAAAATAGAGGCTGTCGGGAGAATCCTTCCGACAGCCTTTTCGACATCGGCTGTGGAAAAAAACAGCCCACGACGTTGCATCTATGATATAATGGTGAGTAGCCGCAATTCCCGCAGCCGCTAGATCTTTGACATCTAAATTCACTCGGATGGAAAAAGGACTTAACGGAAACCACTGTTTCTAACGGTGCTGTAAGACAATGTCTTACAGTTTTTTTCGTTTTGGGTTAAAAAGGGCAGTTGTGATCTCGTAACACTAGTATTATCAATGCTTTAAGCGTTCCACGAACCTCTGGAACGCTCGAGGAACGATTTTGCGAAATTGATCTGTAACTGTTGAAAACACTAGAGATACGCATTCCGACACATTCGGGCACGTTTCGCAAACGTTTTTTAGGCCGTTTCACACTAACTGTTGATATCAATAGAGATACAGCGTTCGGGCAGAGAAAACGTTCCACGGAAACACGACGTTTTCGACCTCGTGAAACACGCCGCGGACAGCAAGAACGCCGAGGACGGCAAGAACGCTCGGGACAGTGCGGACAGTCGAAACGCAGGCTTCCAGCCCGCCCGTGATGTTTCATGAAACACGCCGCGGACAGCAAGAACGCTGCGAACGGCAAGAACGCTGCGGACAGTGCGGACAGCCGGAACGCGGGCTTCCAGCCCGCAAGTCATGCCTCATGAAACACGCCGCGGACAGCAGGAACGGCAGGATCGCGAAGAACACTCCGGACAGCGGGAACGCTGCGAACAAAAAAAGCCGCCCTTTCAGACGGCTAATGTTTATTAATCCGGAAACTGCAAAGTCTCGATTATCTCGTTCGCATATTGCCTGGCAAGATCGGCAGAATCTGGCGGCAGGCTGACGGCTCCGACTACAGCGTGGCCGCCGCCGCCATACTTTTCGCAGAGTTCAGCGATGTTGTGCGTTCGCGGACGAGGTGCCCAAGGGTTTGAGCCGACCGAGATCTTTGTGCGGAAATGGCTTTGGCTTAGTGATACGACATATGTAACTTCCGGATGGAAATAGTACGGAATGAACTTGTTGTAGCCCTCGATGCCTGTACCGATCAGGTCGAATTGCACAACGCCACGCGTCGCGTTCGCTCGTTGTTTGATCACGTCGACGGTTTCCCAGTGTTGTTTGAGTATTGGTTCGAGACGCTGCTGGATCGCATCGCTTGCGACAATGTCATCGAGCGACATCTTGGTCAGCATACCGATGATCTCGGCGACGAATTGCGGATCCTTTTCGCCTTCGATCACCTGCATCAGTTTCAATGCAGATGAGCGAAGTTCGACACACTGAGCCGGCGACTCATAAAGAGCGCCGTCGATGATGTGAGCCCAATGGATGAGTTCGGCAAGTGATTCGTCCTCGAAGCCGTATTTCTCCTTGGCAATGCGGGCGATGAACTCCGCACACGATTTGCTGGCCGTGTCGAGAAACTTTTGCCCGCTAGTATCGGCGTTGAAATGGGCTTCGTCCTCAGGCGTCAGGAATGCCGATTGGTGATGGTCGAACCACCAAGTAAGGCGTTCGTCCGGGCAGTATTTGAAATCGACGATCGCGTTGTCTTCGCCATCGAACTGCTCGCGGTCGAACGCATTTCCCGCACGATGCATGGTCGGCGTATAACCGACAGTGGCATCAGCATCGACCGTTGCACGATAGAATTTCGTAAAGATCGCGGCGGACGAAACGCCGTCGAAACAATTGCCGTGATAGAGTATTCTTAGCTTCATAGGCA
Source organism: Blastocatellia bacterium (assembly GCA_016789145.1). GTDB lineage: Bacteria > Acidobacteriota > Blastocatellia > Pyrinomonadales > Pyrinomonadaceae > OLB17. Next base: position 24,247 of record JAEUQI010000044.1, read on the forward strand.
AACACACTAGGCTAGAGGACGAGAAAAGTTTCGTCAAGGAAGACGTTGTGAATATTAGGTTAGCTACGATCGATGACGCAGCGACACTCGCGGGATTTAACGCCGCGATGGCGATGGAAACTGAGGGCAAGACGCTCGATATGGAGATGGTCGAGACGGCCGTTCGAGCGGCATTTGAGTCAGATGACAAGGGCTTTTACATCGTCGCCGAAGAAGATGGCGTGGTGCTCGGCGGCCTGATGATCACCTATGAATGGAGCGACTGGCGAAACAGTTGGTGGTGGTGGATACAGAGCGTTTACATTCGCCCCGAAGCCCGCGGACGGCGCGTCTATAGCGAGCTTTACGACGAAGTAAAACGCAGAGCGAAAGACGCTGGTAATGTATATGGAATAAGGCTTTACGTCGAATATGAGAATGAGCACGCGACTCGCGTCTACGAGAAACTTGGCATGGAGCGTGCACATTATCACATGTACGCCGAACAGTTATGACCAAGATCTCTGAAGCCGAATTCGCCCGCATCGTCGATGGCATCGTCGAAGATCGAGCCACGATCATCAAGCATAATCCGCTCGGCACCGACGAAGAGATATTGCTGTGGATGCTGCTCAGCTGTTTGGTAAGTTACTTGAATTTAAGCGATGTAGAGACGCCGTGTTTTACAGGAATGCCGGATGCGGAGACTTATAGAAATGCTGTGTTGTTCGTGCTGAAGGAGCGTAGAGAAGAAGATTTTA
>JAEUQI010000045.1 GCA_016789145.1 Blastocatellia bacterium
AAGGCAAGATGTCTTCGGCGGCCGTTCTTAGATTTTTTGACAGTTTTGACTGGTCGAGTCAGGTAAGCGAAGCAAATCGTCTTAACAAAGTCTCACCAACACTTTCAGTCGCAGACACTAAAAATGATCGGTTGATCTGGGTCTCTGGTTACGAAGATTCGCAAAAGATTTTGTTCGTCTCGGAATGTAATTTTAAGGTTCCAAAAACTTTCTTCTTCGGCTTGATCAACTGGCAGGGCGTGTTCAGACTCAGTACCCAGGATTTTTTAGAGGAGGCTGCTCGCAATGCATTGGAATTCTTTATGAAGAATGATGAGACCGCCCTTCGTGACCTATACAGTCTGCGTTGATGAAGACAAATATTATAGATAGTTGGCACAACATTGTCCGTACACGCGATGCGAGCGGGATTTCTGACTTGCTTGCTGATGAGGTCGTGTTCCATTCGCCGGTTGTTCATACTCCGCAGATCGGCAGAGCGATCACCGCTATGTACCTTACTGCGGCCATTCATGTTTTTGGGAACGACAGTTTTCGATACGTCCGCGAGGTGGTCGATGATAAAGACGCGGTGCTAGAATTTGAGACTGAAATCGACAACATCATTGTGAACGGCGTTGATATGATCCGCTGGAACGACGAAGGCAAGATCACGGAGTTCAAAGTTATGGTTCGGCCATTAAAGGGCATCAATATTATTCACGAGAAAATGGCGGCAATGCTTAAGCGTTGAACGGCATCCGATAATTTATATGAGCACAATCAAACTTCATCGTGTATTGACGGCTCCGGCGGAGCGTATCTACAGGGCGTTTTTAGATCCGGCGGCAAGCGCTAAGTTTATGCCGCCAAATGGTTTTACGTGCACGGTTCACGAGCTCGACGCTCGCGTAGGCGGACGATACCGAATGTCGTTCACGAATTTTTCGACAGGTTCGAGCCATAGTTTTGGCGGCGAATATGTCGAACTAGTTGAGAATGAAAAGATCGTCAACACCGACAAGTTTGACGACCCAAATATGCCCGGCGAAATGCGTACGACCGTCGAGCTAAAAGCTGTCGCCGTCGGAACCGAGATTCACATCACGCAAGAGGGCATTCCTGACATGATCCCGCCCGAGGCATGCTATCTTGGCTGGCAAGAAACGCTCGCATTGCTTAAGCTACTCGTCGAAGCCGAGATTCCCGACGGTGCCTGATCGATGGACAATGAACTGACAACTTGCCCGAACTGTGAGGCTTCGTTCGAATCGAAGTTCTGTCCGGACTGCGGTCAGAAGCGGATCGACAAGCACGAGTTCGCCGTCGGCCATTTCTTTGGACATATAGTTCACGAATTCACACACCTTGATTCGAATAAGATAATTCGGACCTTTGTTGATCTTGTTGTAAAACCAGGTCGGCTCACTTTCGACTATCTCGCCGGTCGAAAAGGTAAATACATCAATCCGATCCGCGTTTACCTGACGGTCAGTGCGATCTATTTTCTTTTCGCTTGGGGTGCTCTCGCGACGGCAGGCGGCGGAAGCGCACAGGATAACAGCACGCGGACTTTCGTCGTCGAAATGGCAAAGCGAAAGAACGTTGAACCAATGGCTCTTGCTGAAAAGATCCAGGATAAAGCAGGGCGTTACGCAGGCTCGCTCAGATTTATCAGCGTTTTAGCGTCAGGCTTATTCCTAATGTTCCTGTTCCGCTCTAGCGGCCGGTATTACGTCGAACATCTAGTATTTTCGCTACACTTTTTCTCATTCGACTTTCTCGCGAAGAGCGCTTTGGCTGTACTATTTTTGACCGAATCCTACACCGGACACACTACTTTTCTCATAGCTCGAATTGCCTATTACGTCCTCGCGTTCGTGTATCTTTTGTTGGCGATCAAGCTGGTTTATGGGCTGAATAGTGTTCAGACCGCGATTCGAGCGATCGTTCAATTCATCTTCGAAATAGCGTTGTTTATTCTCGTAAACGCTCTTGGATTTTTGATCGCAACCATCGTTGCTTGAGAATGCGGAGCCAAAACGAAAGTGCATTTCCGATCATCGGAAATGCACTTTTCAATCCAACTCTGCAACGAATCTACCCTAAAAACCCCTTGAACCTCGTCTTACTTGTCGTATAGTTCGGGAATATCTTTGCGATGTCTTTGGCCTGCAAATGCCTTTCTGCGACTTCTGCAAAGACATCCCGGAAATCCGTAGTGACAGCCAGATCGCGGCCCTCGTTTAGCTGGTCGCCTCTCAGTCCTTTGAAATCGCCATAGACCTTGCCGCCTTTTACGGAATTGCCGATCGCGAACATCGTGTTGCCGTGGCCGTGGTCGGTTCCGCGGCTGCCATTCTCGCGAGCCGTGCGGCCGAATTCGGACATTGTCAGCACGACTACGTCGTCCATTCGCTGACCGAGATCGGTCGAGAATGCCGCGAGGGCATCTGAGAAAGTTCGTAGATAATTAGCAAGCTGTCCGCGTCCGCCGCCCTGATTTGTGTGCGTGTCCCAGCGAATTTCGTTGCCTGTGTCGGTGAATGCAACCTCGAGCCCGACGCCTGCTTTGATGAGCTGTGCGATCTGCATTAGCGAACGCCCAAACGAGGCTGCGGGATAAACGGCACCGTTCTCAGGCTTGTATTGAGCAGGATTTGCTTGCTTGAGATAGTTCACTGCCTCAAACGTTTCCTTGCCCATTTCGCCGAGACTATCTTTGACATTCTGCTGATAGATGCCCTCAAATCCACCCTTCATATCAGCGGTGTAGAGCCCGGCCTTGATCGTGAAATCCGACAGATTCGTCATCGCGACCGATTCGGCTTTGCCATAGAATGCACGCGGTAACTGCTGCGTCATTGCGACGGCACGGAACGGCGATGCATCTTTCTCCGGCATGCCCTGCAGCACGCGATTGAGCCAGCCATCGCGAGTGCCTTTGTAGCCCGGCGTGGCCGATTCCATATAATCCTGCGCGTCGAAATGCGAACGCGTGTTGTCCGGCGAACCTACCGCAGTGATCGCCGCGAGCTTGCCGCTTTTCCACAATGGCATCAGCGACGCCATCGTCGGATTCAAACCAAAATGCCCGTCAAGGTCTATCGCACCGTCAGTCTTTTTCGGCGGCTGAACCGCAATGCTCGGTCGCAGAGAATAATAGCTATCATCACCGTGTGGCACGAGCATATTCAGCCCATCGACCGCACCGCGCATGAAAACAGTTACGAGAACCTTCTTCTTCCCAAACCCTTTCGCCGTCGTCTGAGCCGCCGCAAACTGATGCAAAAACTCAGGCGCCGCCGCCATCATGCCAAAACTGCCAAGTGCTATCCCGCTTGTTTTTAGAAAATATCGTCTGTCCATAATTAATACCTTGGACAATAAATGCCGCTGTAACTTAGACGTAGGAAAATCGGAACTAGCCGACTTTTTCTGGCGAACATGGCCGTCTGCAACGACGGCTTTAATCGTCAAAAGGTCGATCTTGTAACGATCGATCCGACAGAGCTGCGAACCGTCAACTTACCGACTTTCCCGACATTTTTGTTGAAAAGCACCCGTTCCGCCTAGCTATGTTTTCGGTTTCGTCTGGAACGCTTGATCTCAGCTATTCCTGTAAACTATTGTACTCCAACAATTTACACAAATCATGGCAGAATATCGTTCCAGGCCGTTCCAGCATCGTTCCACGGCCTCGTGGAACGCGTAACCTATTGTCGTCATTGTACTTACGACGATGTAGCAGCCGATTTGTGCCATTTTCAAAAAAAATGTAAGATTATGTCTTACAGGTAGAAATACACCTCTCCCATGAAACAAACGGAAGCCAAAAAAAAGCAGCGACCTGCGTCGTCCCGAAAAAAAATTATCAAAGATCCGTACGGGGCCATATGTCCCGTCTATTACTTAGTGTATCACAAATAACACCGCCATCAACAATTTTTTGCGGCACGCTGCTCGGAACAAGTTCAATTTAGCCTGTATCCGCAGTTTCTCCGACGTGAAGTAAACTAGTTTTCTTGCAATTTGTCGTATCTCCTTAGCCGTCGGCGTGCCTGCCGTTTACTTGACTATTATTTCGTCCACAAATATGAACGTATCGTCGCCGGCTCCCGGATGCCATGCTGGGATCTTGCCGAGGTTGTAGGCATGAACGCGGACGTAGCGTGCCTTGGTCGGTGCGATCTTGGTCACATAATCCTTGATCTGCTCTTTCATGTCGGTCGGTGCGATGTCGGTTTTGATCTCGGCGGCTTTGGTGAATGTGACGCCGTCCGTCGAGGTTTCGAAAACGACGCGAGTCGGCATCCAGATCCACGAACGAGCGTTCTGCAAAAATCCGCCGCCGAGTTCGCTGATCGTTGTTTCGCGTTGCAGATCGATGGTGGCGATGAGGTCCTTGGGTTGGTAGCCTTGCCACTCGCCCGAGGCAAAATTGATGGTGCCGCGAATGCCATCGATCAGGCCTTCGTCACCGCCGCCAGTGTATTGGCGGTTGTATTTGTGTTCGATCTTGACCGTCCAATTGTTCGGCTTTTTGATGAATTTGGCTTCCGCAACATGGCTCAAAGCGTTCAGATCAGGTGCAGCCGCAAGTGCCTTTACTACCGTCGTGTCGCCGATTTCAAATGGTTTTGAATATAACGTCGACGCCCCGAACTTCGGTTCGCTGCCGTCAGTCGTGTAATGGATCTTCGAGTTCGGCGTGATGGTCGATAGCGTGACCGTCATCTTGCCTTCGAATACGCGAGCACCGCCGTCGATCACGGGCACGGCAACGGTTTTGATGCCCATGTTCGACATCGGAAACTCGTAGAAAGCCGTCGCCACCGGCTGATCGATCATCGCAAATTCGAGCACGCCGCCGTTGCGAATGTCGTCATGCGTAATGAACGCTTTTTTGTGCGGAGCACCATTGAGCTTCGCGTTCAGTATGTACTTGTTCGTTGATGAGACGTTCTTCGTTCGGATCGTGAAGGTCTTGCCGTTCTCAAGTTTGTAAGTCATCTCGGGGAACAGTGGCGTGCCAAATGCGTAGATGCCGTCGCCAGGATTTACCGGATAAAATCCGCTGGCCGACAGTATGTACCACGCCGACATCTGGCCGCAGTCTTCGTTGCCGATCAAGCCGTCGGGCGTTGGTTTGTAAAATTCGTCCATGATCTGACGAACATATTTCTGAGTTTTCCACGGCTTGCCGGCGTAGGTAAACAGGTACGGAATATGGTGCGAAGGCTCGTTTCCGTGAGCATATTGGCCGATCAGACCCGTAATATCAGGCTGAAATCGTCCGGCGAGTTTGTCGCTTGTTGTAAACAACTCGTCGAGCTTTGCCACAAACTTATCTTGCCCGCCGTAGAGCTGCATCAGCCGCGAAACGTCTTGCGGGACAAAGAACGAATACACCCACGAATTGCCCTCAGTGAAATTAAAAGTCACCTCGTTCGGCGCAAAAGGCGATACCCAACCGCCATTCTTCTTGGGGCGCATGAAACCGGTTGATGGGTCGAAAAGGTTTTCGAAGTAGCGGGCACGTTCGGAAAATCGCATCGTATCTTCATCGTACATCTTGGCCAAATCGCGCGCTTCAAAACTAGAGCGTATTTCCCAGTACTTGCTACGAAGGCTCGCCATCTTCGCGATGCACCAATCGTTATAAGCATACTCGAGCGTTTTCGACACCGACTCGTGCTCGTCTTCCATCGAGATGTAGCCGCGGCGTTTGTAGTCTTTTAGGCCGAAATGGTCGAGTTCGGCGGAGTGCTTGGCGGCGGCGTAGGCTTTTTCGTAGTCGAAACCTTTGATACCTTTCGCCATCGCGTCGGCGATGACCGAGACGGCGTGATAGCCGATCATCGTGTCGGTTTCCTCGCCCCACAGCTCCCAAACCGGCAGCCGCCCGCCCTGTTCATATTGGCGAATGAACGTATTGATAAAATCCACCGTCCGCCGCTCATCAATGATCGTATAAAGCGGATGCGCCGCCCGAAACGTGTCCCAGAGCGAAAAGACGCTGTATTGCTCGGAACGCAGGCTGCCAGCCTGCTTCTTCACCGCGGCGGGCAGGCTAGCAGCCTGCGTTCCTACCGAATGCACCTTACCGTCATGCCCGCGATACTGGCCGTCGACATCACTAAACACACTCGGCTGGATCATCGTGTGATACAGCGCCGTGTAAAAATTGGTAGTCTGAGCATCCGTCCCGCCCGAAACCTCGATCTTTGAAAGCTCCTTGTTCCAAGCCGCTTTCGCATCGGCCCGAACCTTATCAAAATCCCAATGCGGCAACTCAGCAGCGAGATTCTTACGAGCACCTTCGATCGAAACATAGGAGATGGCGACTTTGACGAGAACTGGAGCATTGCCCCCTTTAACCCAAAATACCGCTTTCAGATCTTTCGATTGGTTGTCACCATCAGGCCTAATCTCAAGTCCGTCGTCCTCTACTCGGGGCCCGTCCGTTGGCCTTGAAAACTCTGCTACAAAGTAAACGATCTGATTTTTTGCCCATGAAGACGAACGTCGAAACCCTTCTATCCGACGGTCGTTCACGATCTTGAATTGTGAATCTATAACCTTATCTCGCCATTGAAGATCAAATGCGATTCGAGGTTCCTCACCTTTGCGAAAGGTATAGCGATGCAACCCGACGCGAGTGGTGGTGGTCATCTCCGCAAATACACCGTTTCCTAACTTCACTGAATAATAGCCAGGCTCAGCCGTTTCGTCCGCATGCGAAAATGAGATCGGCGGAAAACGATCGGGTAAACTAATAAAGCCATTGGCGTTGCGCTGTCCGAGTTCTTCTTTGCCCGACACGGGCCGGATCAAAATATCGCAACCATCCGGAATGCCCGTTCCGGATAGATGCGTGTTTGAAAAGCCATAGATCGTGTCGTCGGAGTAGTGATAGCCTGATGAGCCGTCCCAGTTGTCGATGCGTGTGTCGGGCGAGAGCTGGACCATGCCGAACGGCACGGTCGCACCGGGAAATGTGTGCCCGTGCCCGCCGGTACCGATGAACGGATTGACCCAGCGAGTGAGATCCTGAGCAGTTAGCAGTGAGCAGCAAGCAGTAAGCAGTAAGAGCAAACCGCCGAGACGCAGAGACGCTGAGACAACAAACTTTCTGATTTCTGATTTCTGATTTCTCACTTCTTTCTCCTAGTGCACCAACTCCCCGCCGCCGAGCCGCGATAAGCCTTGGCCTTTGAGGCCGTAGCGGACGCGGAAGAACATATCGCCTTCGCGGTGGTCGTAGTGGATGGCGATCTTGTGCCAACCGGCCTTGAGCGGGACGACTGCCGATTTGATCGCGCGGTCTTTCGTGCCGGCTTCGTCGATCAGCATTTGGCCGTCGATCGAGAGGCTGCGGTCCCACGTCGAATCGACCTGAAAATTGTAAATGCCGTCCGCACGGATGTTTATGTAACCCTCAAACGTGACGCCAAACGATTTCTTCGGATCGATGCGCTGAGCAAATTGCGCAAGATCGAGTGAACGCGATTCGCCTTTCTGCGGCGGCGTGTCTTGGGCATAGGCGTTGCTCGGAACATAGAGCGAATAGTTTACGCCCGGCGTTTTGCCTGTAGGCTCGACCGCTGGCAGCATCTCTTTGCGAACTAGCGTTGCGGAATAGACGACACTTTTGCGGCCGACGCTGTTTGCGACGACGGTTTTGAGCTCGATCGTTTCGTCTTGCTTAAGTTCAAGAGCTATAGGCTTGTCGTAAACTCGCGAGCGTTCGTCAGGCGTCGAGCCGTCGGTCGTGTAATAGACCTTGGTGCCGATCGCGGGCTTTAGCTCGATCGTCGCCTTGCCGTCGCCCGCGACGACCATGTTTCTGAGGCCTTCGGGCTCGGGAATGCGATAGTTCACATTCTGTTTATCGAGCCGTGGAAACTGCGCGTTCAGCCGTCGTTTGAAATCTTCGAAATTCTTATTCTCGGGCGTTGACCAGACCGATTCGGCGATGGCGAGCATTCGCGGGAACGCCATATATTCGACGGCTGCGGGCGTTTCGAGATATTCGGTCCAAATGTTTGCCTGGCCGCCGATGATGTATTTGGCTTCGTCAGGAGTGAGTTCTTTCGGTACTGGATCGAACGAGTAAACCTTTTCAAGCGGCAGATAGCCGCCGATATTCAGCGGCTCGTACGAAGGGTCGCCCTGGCCGTAATCGAGGTACGCAAAATCGGTCGGTGTCATTATCACGTCGTGTTTCGCTTTCGCCGCCTCGATGCCGCCTTTCATTCCTCGCCAGCTCATGACAGTCGCATTCGGTGCGAGGCCGCCTTCGAGAATTTCGTCCCAGCCGATGATCTTTTTGCCGCGTTTGTTTACGTGTTTTTCGATACGCTGAACGAAATACGATTGCACCTCGTGCTCGTCTTTCAGGTTCTCGCGTTTCTTGAGTTCCTGCACGAACGGCGATTCTTTCCAGTAATCTTTCAGCACTTCGTCGCCGCCGATGTGGACATACGGCGAATCGGGAAAAAGTGCGATGGTCTCGTCGATCACGTCCTCGAGAAACTTGAACGTCTCGTCGGCCGGGCAGAAAACTTCCTTAAAAATGCCCCAGGTTTTCTTGACCTCGAACTTGTAATTCGGTGCCGCGCATCCTTTTCCAAGCTCCGGATACGCCGCCAATGCCGCCGAAGCGTGCCCCGGCAACTCGATCTCAGGCACGACGGTTATGTAACGTGCCTTGGCATACGCGACGACTTCCTTGATCTGCTCCTGCGTGTAATAACCCTCGACCGGACGCCCGTCGCCTTTGAAAATGGTCGAGTAAACGCCCTCGTGACTCTCAGATCGTTTCGAACCGATCTCCGTCAGTTTCGGATATTTCTTGATCTCGATCCGCCACCCTTGATCGTCCGTCAAATGCCAGTGAAAGTAATTGAACTTATACTGAGCCAGCAGATCGATGTATTTCTTAACAAACTCCACCGGCATAAAATGCCGCGAGACATCGAGGTGCATGCCGCGGTATGGGAAGCGAGGACGATCTACAACTGTGACCGTAGGTACATTGACTCGTGCTACTTTTGGTTCAGGCAATAACTGGTTGAGCGATTGGATACTATGAAACATTCCCTGCTGGTTTCCCATTAAGAGAATTCGCTCTTTGCTAACGGCAAGATTATATTCCGAACTATCCTGAAACTTTGTCCGCGCTAGAATAATGACATTAGTCGAACCTGATCCCTGGCCACCGATCTTCAGGCGAAAGCCATACTTAGTAAAGAGTTCGGTATTCAGTAAATCCGCAAGCTCTCGGGCCTGTTCATCCCAAATCACGATCTTTGTTGACTTAGTTAGCGTGAAATAGCCAGTTCCGATTTTCACGGATTCGGGCTTCGGAATAATATTGATCTCATCATTCTGACCAAACGCAAACGAAGCAAAAAGAAGGCAAAACGCGGCGGCGAGTAGGGTGTGTTTCATTTGTTATAGACGGAGCAAGTATTTGCTCCAATCATAACAAATCGTTGGTTTGATTCAATACTTTGCGGTCTTTGCGTATTCGCTTGGCGCCTTTGCGGGAACCGACCAAGAGGTTCCCGCAAAGCCGCAAAGTTGGGCAAAGTATGCAAAGGAAGAGTGTTAGATCTTCGCCAGAAAGTCCTGTAACTCCTCAGGCAGCGGTTGTTCGAAATCCATTCGTTCGCCGGTTTTTGGGTGTGTAAACGAGAGCTTTTCGGCGTGTAGAAAAAAGCGGTCTAGGCGTTCAACAGCCTTCTTTAGATCTTGATCTGCGATGGTGTTGTCGCGGCCTTCATTGTAGGTTGCGTCGCCGACGACGGGATGATTGATCGACGCAAGATGGACGCGGATCTGGTGGGTGCGGCCGGTTTTGATATCGACCTCGACGAGGGTGAATTTGTCATAACGTTTGCGGACTTTCCACAAACTCAAGGCATGACGGCCATTTGCCGCGACGGTCATTTTCGTACGATGCCAACGGTCGCGGGCGATCGCACGGTCGATCTTGCCGCTGGTTTGTTCGACGTGTCCGTGAACGAGAGCGACGTATGATTTATCGACCTCGCGGTCGTGGAACTGACGCGACAGTTCCTCGGCAGTCTGCTCGTCTTTGGCGACGACGATCAGGCCCGAAGTGTCTTTGTCCAATCGGTGTACGATGCCAAGCCGAGGGGCTAGGGCCGAGGGGCCGAGGGCAAAGTGATGCGCCATAGCATTCGCCAGCGTGCCCGTTTCGTTGCCGGCTCCGGGATAGACGACCATGCGGGCTGGTTTGTTTATGACGGCGAGGAATTCGTCTTCGAAAACAATGTCGAGCGGAATGTTCTCGGGTTCGAATGCTGTGGTCGCGATCTCGACCAGCTCGACCTCGACCGTGTCGCCTTGGCGTAGTTTGTACGAAGATTTTGCAGGCTTTTCATTGACCAGAACGTCTTCGTTCGTGATCAACGATTGCAGACGCGAACGCGACCAGCCCTCGATCCTTTCAGCCAAAAACGCGTCGAGACGCTGACCGACTTCGTACGCGTCTACGACAAATGTGTTCTCAGGTTCCGTTTCCGCGGTCTGACTTTCTAGAGCTTGATTCAATTGATATCTCCGGCGTTCTCGCCCGTTTCCTACACTATGACTGTCTACCGAACCGCACGTTCGAGCAAGCTGACAATCGACGCCGGCCGTTTCGCAAAGGCGGCTTTCTGCCAGTTTGGTGAGAGCGAATTAATGATCATAAACAGCAAAATGCCGTGTTCCTGCGACCAGTGTTTACCGCCGCGACGTATCAATCGCGAAGCTTCGTTCTCGCTTAAACCATCAGCGATCGCCGCTCGGTAGGCGGCCCAGTTTGCGACGCCTTCCATTGTGAGAAAAATGTCTTCGATCTCGGCAAATTTGAGGTCTTTGCCAGTGTAATACATGGCTCGACGTTGTTTCATTCGATCGAGAAGCCGTTTTGCGATAGCTCTTTTCTTTTCGGGCTTTGTCTCGGCTACCGCGTCATTAGCCAGAGCGATCTCTTCAGTATATGCCTTGTTGAATTTCTCGTTCTTGCTGAAAATGTTCTGGATAATGTCGTCATCAAAATTATCAACGTCCGGCATGCTCTTTTCGATCGCATTCAACCGCGCGAAAAAGTTTCGATGATAGGTGTGCGTTAGTTCGTGAATATAGATCGAGCGGACAAGTGTCTCAACATTTTTCTCTTGTCTTAAGTGCTCAACATTTTTCCAGATAGATGGCAACGCAGCCACGAAAAATGATCTTTTGTCTCCGTCATAATTGGCGGCAAAGCTGATGAGTTGAGATGGAATAGATTGACCATCGGGCAGAAAAATCTTGCCACTGTGAGACGAAGATTCGATGCGAAGCGGCTCGCCGGCCATCGTGCGTGCGACTTGTCGGGTTCCTTCGCGATTGGAAAACTGCCTCGTATCCGGATTGATGTTGTGAACACATTTCTCGTCGAACAGGACCGACCAAGGCAGATCAGACGCCGGAAGCTTTAGTTCGTTTTTACGAACGGCGTTCCATGCATTCATCGTACCTTCGAGCCATTTTGCCTCGTCTGGCTTTAGCTCACATTGAGCAAATACCGTCGTTGCCGCGACCGCAAAGATCACGACCGTAAACAAACATCGCTTGATGATGCGCGTTATTGTCATCGGGCAAAAGGTTGGCTACGACGCCGACGGTTCGGCTTCACGCGGATTGCGTAACCGATAAATAAGGAAAATGACTGAAAACATAGCGACCAAGAGGCTCACGATCTGAGATGTCGAAAGACCTGTTGCGGCCGTCAAACCAAACAATTCGCCCCGCGGATCGTCGCGAATGAATTCGATTACGAAGCGGAATATAGAGTAGAACGCGGCGTAAATTAACAGTATCTGCCCGTCAAAAGTTTTGCGTTTGTGTAGCCAATAGAGTGCGACGAACAGACCGAGCATTACTAGCGATTCGATCATTTGAGTCGGATGCAGGAACAGATCAGCGCCGTCAGGGCCGACAACCGGAACGCCTGTATATTCGTGTCCCGCGTCGGTAAAATGCACACCCCATGCGGCTGTCGTCGGTTTCCCAAAACAGCAACCGGCAGCGAAACAGCCCTGGCGGCCGAATGCTTGGCCAAGAGCGACGGCCGGGGCGAAAGCATCGGCAGTTCGCCAAAATGGTAGTTTGTAGTAGCGAACCAACAACGCGACTGTCAAAAATCCGCCAATGATGCCGCCGTAAACGACGCCGCCGCTTCGAAGAAAATCGAGCGAGAAGATGTTGGTATGAGGCTCGACGATAATCATAAGCAGCTTTGACCCAACAAGCCCGCCGACCAGCGTCCACATGCCAAGATCGTAAACTCGATCTTTCGGAATGCCGCTCTGAGCCGCAAGCCTCGCCGCCGCAAACAACGCGAACAACATTCCCAACGCCAGCCAAATGCCGTACGAAGTTATCGGGAAATCGCCGATTCGGAAAAGCTCAGGGTACATTATTCAGCCTCGGGCACACTCCCTACAGGTCGTGTTTCTGCATTTTTCGTCAGGAACACGTCTATGAGCAACAACACAGCACCGACACAGATCGCCATGTCGGCGACGTTGAATGTTGGGTAGTGCCAGTCGCCGAATTGCACGTCGATGAAATCAACGACAAAGCCAAGCCGCAGACGATCGGTCACGTTGCCGACGATGCCGGCTAGTAACAACGCCAGCGAACCGAGCATACGGTCGTCGGATCGCGGAGTTCGCCAAAAGTAGAATAGCACCAGCACCGCCGCCACGATCGCGACCGCTGAAAGACCCCAACGCCCCGTCGAGCCATGGTCATCGAACATCGAGAACGCGACGCCGGTATTCTCGGCGTATGCAAAGTTCAAAAAGCCGCTAATTACAGTTACAATGTCGCCCGAACGAAGCGTGCGAACGGCCCAAGCCTTCGACGCCTGGTCGATCATAAACACGCCGCCGGCGATGGCGAGGTAAGCTATTTTCCAGAAAATGCTTCTATTGGTCACTACTGTTTCTTTGGTGCCTCGGCTTCCTTCTTAGGCTCGGCATAGAACGATTTGTTGACGATCTTCCATTCGCCATTTATCTTGAGAAGCGACATATAATCGACAAACTTCACCGTCGGATAATCCAAGATTATCTTAGCAAACGCCGCATTTCCGGCGATGTCAACGCTCTCGATCCAGCGTTTACGTTTGTCTTCGTCAGCGGGTGGTTTACCGGTGAATCCGGCAATATAATCTGCGAACGAACGCGTCGTAAATTTACCATCGCGAACGAAAACTAGGTTGCCTTCAGTGTGAAACGCCTTTTTCATATACTCGCCGTCACCGGTCGCGTGTCCCTTCAAGTAATTCTCCAAAGGCACTCGAACAGCAGCGTTTTCCGGCGTCGGCGTTTGGGCAGCGGTAATTCCCGCAAAAAGCGACAACAAAACCAGGGCAAAAATTGGTCGGATCTTCATGTGAACAATAGCTCCAAAAGTTGATATTTTTCTTTCCAGAAAAACACTACGAACAACGTCGCTCTCTAGTTTCTTCAACATCATTCGGTATAAGGAAAGATCGCCTTCGGCGCCTTGTATCGGCTCCACCAATCTGCGTAACAAACATCGGTGCAGCCGATGGCGTAGTGAACTACTTTCCATTTTCCGCCAGACTTCTTCAGTATTGCGAAAAAGTTGTTGTCGAACATATCAGCATCGATCGCCTCTTGGAAAGGCGTTCCGCGATAATCCGGTTTGCCACCGTTAGTCGATTGCGGATCGCCGCCGAGAAATGCCCACGCCCCCGATACATTAAAATGCTCCGTAGCAAACACGATCTTTTGTTTAAGTTCCTTTTCTACTGGAGCCCGCAACGCATCCAAGATCGCCTTTCGTTCCGCCGAGCCCTTTTCGGGTGTGTAGACAGATTGAGCAACTCCTGAACTGAAACTCGCGAAAAGAAAAAGTGAAATTACTAACGCTCTTGTTTTCATCTTCTTACTCCTTTGCCGAGAGAGACTTCACGATCTCGGGCAGTGCCTCAGCACAGCGCTCGCAGACGGTCGGCCATTCGGCAAATTCACCGACGCGTGTCGAATAATTCCAACAACGCTCGCATTTCTCGCCGTCTGCCGCGACGATCTCGACCGCAAACTTGTCACTTTCATGCACCTCGACCTGCGACACGATAAATATATAACGAAGCTGCTCGTAATAATCGAGCAGAAATCGCGTCGTCTCGGCATCGGTGTGCAAGATCACCATTGCATCGAGCGATGAGCCGATCAGTTTTTCCCCTCGGGCGTCTTCGAGCGATTTCAGGACGCTGTCGCGGATCGTGAAGATGCGTTCCCAATCGGACCGCAGGCTGCCAGCTTGCTCTTCTACGGTCACCGATGGAAACTCCGCCATGTGAACCGAATCTTCGCGCTCGCCCGGCAAATTCTCCCAAGCCTCGTCTGCCGTATAAACAGTCAATGGTGCCATCAGGCGAATCAACGCATTACCGATCTCATACAACGCCGTTTGTGCCGCACGGCGTTCAATAGACGATGGTGCGTAGATATAGAGACGGTCTTTGATGATATCGAAGTACCGTGCCGAGAGCGTAACGCCGCAGAAATTGTAGATAGCCGAGTACGCCGCCTGAAAATCGTAGGCTTTATATCCATCGATCACGGTTTTCGTCACCTCGTTGAGATTAGCTAACGCCCATCGGTCGATCGCAAGTAGCTCATTTTCTGCGACCTTGTCTTTTGCAGGATCAAAGCCATCGAGATTACCCAAGATGTAACGCAGCGTGTTGCGCATTTTCTTATATGCATCGATCACGCCTTTCAAGATCTCGTCCGAGCATCGAACGTCCTCGGTATAATCGACAGCCGCGGCCCACAATCGAAGAACGTCAGCACCGGACTTGTCGATGATCTCTTTTGGAGCCGTAACATTACCGAGCGATTTCGATTGCTTGCGGCCTTCTCCATCGACGACCCAGCCATGCGTTACGATCTGCTTGTACGGCGCCGAATCATGTGCCGCGATGCCGCAACTCAAGCTGGAGTTGAACCAACCGCGATACTGATCGCCGCCTTCTAAATAGACGTCCGCCGGAAAGTGTAGCGTGTCGCCGCGAGTTTCGAGAACAGCAACACACGACGACCCCGAATCGAACCATACATCAAGAATGTCCGTCTCTTTACGGAAATCTGAGCTCTCGCATTTCGCGCATTTGTAGCCCTCAGGCAATAGCTCGCTCTCAGGCCGTGCGTACCAAGCGTCGGCGGTTTCCTGTGCAAAAATGTCGGCAACGTGATCGACGACCTTTGGGTCGGCCACTGCTTCGTCGCAGGATTGGCAATAGAAAACAGGGATCGGCACACCCCACGAACGCTGTCGGGAAACGCACCAGTCGGGGCGGCCCTTGAACATATTCGCCATGCGGCCTTCGCCCCAAGACGGATGCCATGCGACCTTTGCAGTCTCCTCTAACGCTCTGTCTCGCAATGATTTACCGTCGACGGCCTTATCCATCGAAACGAACCATTGCGGTGTCGCACGAAATATCACAGGATTCTTACATCGCCAGCAGTGCGGATATCGATGGTCGTAACGCTCGCTAAATACAAGGGCGTTTCGTTCGCGCATGAACTCGACGATCTTCGGATTCGCATCAAAGATCGACATTCCTGCAAAATGTTCGACATCAGCGGTAAACTTGCCTGCTGCATCGACGGGTGCATAGACCTCAAGACCGTATTTTTTGCCGATCGCAAAGTCATCGCCGCCGTGTCCCGGAGCCGTGTGGACGCAGCCTGTGCCGCTTTTCTTCGAGCCCGAATCAGCGTGACGAACGTCGAGCTCGACCTCGGCATCAGCTTCGCCAAGCGTGACGTGTTCGCCGTTCATTATCAGCGACGGACGATCGATCCAGGCGTGGCGGCATTCCATACGGTCGAGCTTCGAGCCTTTGAAACGAGCGAGTTCCTTTACATCTTCAAAGCCGCAATTCTCGCTGAACGCTGACGCCAGCTCGCTTGCGACGATGTAAACCTCTGAGCCTACCTCTATGGCCGAATAATCAAAATCCGGATGGACCGTGATGCCGAGATTTGCGGGCAAGGTCCACGGAGTGGTCGTCCAGATCACGACGAAGACGTTCTTGCCGGCCAATACGCCGTCGATCTCAGCCGGATCGGTCGCGAGCGGAAACTTAACATACACCGAAGGCGACGAGTGTTCTTTGTATTCGACCTCAGCCTCGGCCAATGCAGTTTGATCGTGGATACACCAATAGACCGGACGCAGGCCCTTATACACGAAGCCGCGTTCGAGAAACTTACCAAATAGTCGCGCAGTCGAAGATTCATATTCCGCAGACATCGTCAGGTATGGCGTCTGCCATTCGCCGAGGATGCCTAGTCGCTGGAAATCGCGCGTCTGATTGTTCATCGCCGTCGAAGCGTGTTCGCGGCAGATGCGACGGAACGAGGCGACCGGAATGTCAGCCTTATTCTTGCCCTTTTCAGCCAGCTTTTTCTCAACGTGCGTCTCGATCGGCAGCCCGTGACAGTCGTAGCCCGGCACGTACGGCGCGTCAAATCCCATCATCGAACGCGATTTGACGACAAAATCCTTGAGCGTCTTATTGAGCGCCGTGCCGATATGAATGTCAGCGTTCGCATAAGGTGGGCCATCGTGCAAGATGAATTTCTCGCGACCCTTTCGCGCCTCTGCGATCTGCTCATAAAGCCCCATTTCCTGCCATTTCTTCAAACGAGCAGGCTCCATCTGACCAAGATTCGCCTTCTGCGAAAAATCGGTCTTCGGCAAATTAACTGTTTTCTTTAGCTCTAATGGTTCGGTCATAACGGTCAGAACCACCTACGGTAGTGGGTGGTTGAACTCAAAATCTGATCAACACGTGTCGAAACCAAAATGCTCATCGGTACCAACAACGAATTCACTTTCAACATAAGCCACCCGCTAACGCAGGCGGTTTTGACAAGAAAAAGCCCCAAGCCTTTTGTTAGCTTGGGGACTCGGAAAGCACGATATTGCCATCGCTCAACATACGTCGAACGCGAGTCCTTGTCTTTCTATAATAATGGGCGATGGCCTCCGCATATGAAAAAACTTTACCATAATCAAACTAACTAATCACTTAGAAGACGTTTTCAATGCTTCAAAAAAGCACCTGACTTGCTCGTCGGTCTAGTACTTCACGTACAGAAGCCGACATCGACATACCCGACCGTTGAGCGGATAACTTGATCTTATCGACTACCTCGACAGGTAATCTCAAGTAGCTCTAGCTTTTAGGAACGCGTGGTTTTTCATTAACTCTTGCCATTTTGTAATTTTAAGACAGCTGAGTAGCTTTGCCGCTCATCTAGCGAACAATCGGGTATCAATTTCGACGTAACGCCCTTCGCCATTTATCCACGTAATCCCCTGTTGACCATTCAACCATGACTACTTTATTGAACAAGCTACTGTGTTTGATTGGCGATATTTCCTTCTTGGCAAACGCATCGATCAGAACAAATTCATCTTTAGTTAGCAATATGACCATATTCTGGTTTGGCGATACAAACACGTCAATCAGGTCGGGATATAGTGCCTTAATTTTCTCAAAGTCGATGTTTGGGTTGTCATACTTTACCAATTGCTGAGGGGCACCTCCCAGTTCCACTGACTCAAGAAAGGAACGATGAGCATTGCCAGCGACGAGAGTACGCCCAAGAAGAATCGAACGACCATTGTTACGTTGAATTGTGAAAGTTGGCATCATCTCAGGATTTTCGTTCTTGAGAGCATCCTCACGTCGTGCCCAGATTCCATCGTGATCATTGTATCGTTCCGAAGGATCACTTCGTCGATTGGCATCATAATCCTCCTTGTATTTTGCGATCACGTTCTTTTTCGAAACCCAATTAAATAGGCGACCGGATAGCCTTTGATTCGCGAGATTCACCAGCCTGCTCTTTTCATCAGCCTGAAACCAAGCAGCTCCGCCCGAAATGCGTGACCAGTAGCCGTCAACGATGTAGTAACCGTCCGAGACCCAACTAATTTTTTCGTAATCAGTAATATTTCGATGATACTCTCGCTCGTCAAATGACAGGTTCTTATATTCTTTGTCGATCTCGTGTTTTGTTTTACTAACCAGACTCTTTTGGACGGCTAGGATATTTTCAGTTCGATCGGTCACCCAAATTCGAGAATAATCAAACCCGAAATTCTTGAGCCATCCGTCTTGTTCTTTCTTATCAAGTTCTTCATTGGGTCCCCGTGGTTTTGGTTCGAAATATCTGGCTTGGCCCAAATACATCCAACCATTTGCTTGGGGAATTGCAAGATAATCAAGCGACGCGGAGATAACGAGGTTTTCTCCTTCCCTTACTAACAGCAAAGTCTTATTTGTCGGGTCTTTCTGGGTGAGCTTCTCAAAGTCATCGTAATACTGTGTATAGCCTTTTGCGTCATCACTGACATCAGTATCAAAACCCAATAACAAGGCAGAACGCCCTGACCGCGGCGTCAATGTTGACAAAGCATCGTCCAACGTCGGAACTGTACTTTTTGGGATATCGACTATATCGACGAAAGAATTCTCAACATCTTGAGTCGAAGCAGCCCCAAACCAACCCAAGAAAATTGCAATAATTACTAATAGCGAGAGTTTCATGTGGAAAGTTATACGCTCTTCATATCATTTTATCAATGGAAATCTTTTTTACTCTGCTCTTATTCTTCCTCAACCGTACACAACAGAGGATACTCTCTGGCGCGAGCTAGGTTGATGGCTTTGTTGCATTTTTCGGTGGCAATTTCGTAAGGGTAGGTGCCGGCGATGCCGACGCCTTCGTTGTGGACTTTTAGCATGATGGCGATGGATTCTTGTTCGTCTCGTTTGAAGACATAGCTCAACACGAACACAACGAACTCCATCGTCGTGAAATCATCATTGTGGAGCAGCACCTTGTACAGAGGCGGCTTTTCGAGCTTGATCTTACGCTCGGGCAGCACACCGATGCCGCCTTCGTCTATGTCCCATCTTTCCGGCACGAAGAAAAGTATAGACTTGCTTGGCCGATTTTGCTAAATTTCAACTGCGCTGTTTACTTAGTATTCAATTTGATGTGTCAATGCGGTCGTTTCGCTGAAATCAGCATCCGATTGCGTGTTTAACAATTCATTCGAAAATGAAGGCTGTTTCTGTCTCAAAGTCCGGCTCGGGCACTCGTCCGATCACTCGCGATAGGCTCGACGAGCTTTTCCGCTCGATCGGCCAACACCTGCGCGAGGGCCGCTCGGCAGCGGCGGAGACCACCATCCGACAGGCTCTCTCGACATATCAACTTTCGGCCGATGAGATTGCTCACCTAAAGAGATTGTTGTCATTTACGCTAGAGACCATTGGCCGCTACAAAGAGTCGCTCGATTCAGTGATCGAATTCGAAGACGAAAGCTCACGCGAGACACTAAACGTCGAGACTCAAGTTCGGGTCACGACACAGCTCGCGATCGCCTACAACAACTCAGGCGACCAACCAAAAGCTATCACGCTGCTCAAGGAGAATCGCTCACGGGCCGAGCAGAACGACCTTCGTTCGCAGCTCGGCAGCATCGATATAGGCTTGGCTCGCGTTTATCGAAAACTATCTGAGTACCAGATCTGCCGCGATTTTGGACAGAAGGCGTTAGACCAGTTTCGCGAGACCGGCGATTGGCTCGGCATGGCTGAAGCCTATCGAGAGATCGCAAACAGCTTGCACCAAGAGGGCAATAGCGAACGAGCTGTCGAGAATTTTGAGCTTGGGATCAAGATCATCGGTCAAAATTCGGCTCCGTTCATGCTCGGCAAGCTCTATACCGATATGTCGGGTGCATATTGGTTCCTCCGTCGGCCGAAAGAGGGCATAGAGTGCCTTGAAAAATCCATCCAGTTCTTCGATCAGACCGAGCACGCATTGAATTCGGTCATTGCCTATAACAATCTCGGTATCAATCTAACGCTGATCGGTGAATGGACGCGTGCCGAATCGATGATCGGCCGTGCTCTCGAGATCGGCTTGCGTGAGGACCATGTCCATGTCGCAGGCATCTACGATAGTCTTGGCGAATTAGCACTATTACGCAGTGATTTCGATAAAGCTGAGGATCTACTCGAGAGAGCCGTGGCGTTTGCTCGTGAACGGAACCACAGTTGGTACACAATTCAATCGATGCGCAATCTGGCTCGACTCCAACTGGCTCGCGGCCGGTTTGACCGTGCCATCGAGTTGGCGTCTGAAACCATCGGCCTTTCCTCGGAGGCCGGGAACAAGCAGTACGAAAACATGGCCGCGCTTGTCCTAGCCGAAAGCTATCTTTCCCAAGGCGGCTTGGAGGAATGTGAGGCAACACTACAGTCGATCGAGGATACCGATCTTCGAACTGATTTCTATGTGCTAGGAAATATCCAGCGCATTCGTGGCCTATCGGCACTGGCTGAAGAAGACAATGAACTAGCGATCCATCATTTCAGCCGGGCATTGACTATCTTTGAGGCTGCCGAAGACCTTTATCACACCGGTTTGATCCATTCATTGCTTGGGCAGAACCTTGACGACCGCCATGTATCAAGGGCACGAAAGAGCCTGAATACGGCAGCTGAGATCTTCAAAAAGCTCGGCATTCGCGACCAGCTTAGTGTGATCGAACGGGAGTTGATCCGCGTCGAAAAGATCGCGAACTCAACTCGCTCGGAACCAAAGCGAACGAACTCGGTAGTTACACAATTGCTCACGGTCCGGCTTGCTGAGGCCATCGCATCGCGCGAACTATTATTCCGAGAGTTGGTGGCCGTTCTGCAGCAAGAGAGCAACGCCAAGAAGCTGATCATCGCCGAACGAAGTGATTCCGGTCGGCTGTTGCCTTTCATCACACACGGATACTCGCCGCAAGAAAGCAACGAACTGGTCACGAGGCTGGATGCCGCTCAGCAGAAGAACGAGGAGAAGGCTTTTCTTAGGGCAAAGAACATCGCCTTTTTTGCGCTGAAGGGTTCGACGGCAAAGCCTGCTTATCTTATTGCATCGCCGGCTTCGGGTGCCACGCTTAGCGACGGCACATCGTTCTCTCCGCTGCTACGCGTCGTCGAACTCGGCCTCGAAGTGATCGCTCTTCGTGAAAAGGGCTCTTCGGGACCTACCGAAACTGACGATTCACCATACACGTCAAACAACCTGATGCCCGGCTTTATACACTCGTCGCCGGCAATGACAGCCCTGGTCGAGGAAGTTTATAAGATCCGTTCTTCTGACGTAACGGTGCTGGTAACCGGCGAATCGGGCACCGGTAAAGAGCTGGTTTCCCGAGCTATTCATACGATATCGAATCGAAAGGATAAGATCTTCGTCCCGTTCAACTGCACCGCCGTCCCGAAAGAATTGGCAGAAGGCCACCTGTTCGGTTACAAAAAAGGTGCATTTACCGGAGCCGTAAATGATTCGCCCGGAACTATCCGAACTGCCGACGGAGGCACGCTCTTTCTAGACGAGGTCGGCGATCTGCCGCTCGATGTTCAGCCGAAATTGCTTCGGTTCTTGCAGGAAGGCGAGATACAGCCGCTTGGTGAGAAAAAACCGATAAAGGTCGATGTTCGTATTATCGCCGCGACAAATATGCCGCTCGAAGAAAAGGTCGCCGATGGCACGTTTCGCGAAGACCTTTACTACCGTCTCAACGTGATTCGCCTACGTGTGCCGCCGTTGCGCGAACGACGCAGCGAGATACCGCCGATCGTCAATTATTACATCAACCATTACGGCGAACGGTTCAGCAAGCGAAACGTTACGTTCGCACCGCAAACGATAGATCTGTTGATGGTTTGCAATTGGGAGGGCAACGTTCGCCAGTTGACCAACGAGATCCAGCGCGTTATGGCCCGAGCCGTCGATAACGAGGTCATTATGCCCGAACATCTCTCGCCTGAGCTTAAGCGAAGCACACAACCGCTGACGCCATTCGGCGACCAAGGTAACGTTCGGCCAATAACGAGCTATGACGGTGTTGTAACGCCATTCGCTACGTTTACGGAGGGCAGCACTCTAGAAGAAGCCGTCTCGGAACTTGAGATGCAGCTTATCAAAGCGTCACTCGCTCGCCACAGCTGGAACATCTCACGCGTTGCCACCGAACTCGGCCTGACACGCCGCGGCCTTTATCTCAAACTAACTCGTTACGGCATCCAAAAGGCGGCCTAGGCGTTCGAAACCCTCAGCAATTCTGCGACGCTCCATGCCTGAGCCGCACATCCACGCGAACGAAACGGCTCTGTTGCATCAAAGATCTCCGAAACACTGCCGAGCATCGATTCGCTGAGATGTGTTCTAAGATCTGCGAGCATTTCTGCTACACGAGTTTCTGCGATGGAATCACGCGAATGCGTTCGGCGATATGCATCAACGAACGGCCCGATCAGCCACGCCCAGACGGTGCCTTGGTGATAAGCAGAATCGCGTTCGTAGGGCGACCCGTAATAGTGTGAACGGTACGAGATATCATTAGGCGACAAAGATCGAAGGCCATATGGAGTAAGCAGTTCACGCTCAACGACATCGACCACAGAACGCGCGCGTTTAGCATCGAGCATCGTGTGCTTAAGGCTTGCGGCAAATATCTGGTTGGGCCGGATCGATTCGTCTTTCGAATCATCATCAACGACATCGAACAGGCAGTCTAGTTCCTTGTTCCAAAATTGCCCGTTAAAACTCTCACGTGCGATCTCGGCCATATTGTTGAATCTTTTGCTATTTGCCTCGTCGTCGAACTGCATCGCGAGCTCGCTCATCGTGCACAAAGCGTTGTACCAGAGAGCCTGTATCTCAACAGGCTTGCCGATCCGAGGCGTGAAGACAGTGTCGCCAACTTTGGCGTCCATCCAAGTTAGCTGCGAATTGTTTTCGCCGGCATATAGCAGGCCGTCGGTATCGACGTGAATACCATACCGTGTGCCGCGAACATGCCAGTCGATGATGTCGATCAGCTTGTCGTAGAGCACCTCTCGTACGAAGACCGTGTCGTCTGTCGCATCGACATAAGCTCTGATCGCTTCGAAATACCAAAGCGTTGCATCGACCGTGTTGTAGTCGGGCGTCTCGCCTTCGTCAGGGAAACGGTTCGGCAGCATTCCATTTGAGATGTGCTTAGAGAACTCGGTCAGAACGCTCTTCGCAACGTCAAAACGCTTGGTTGCGAGCGTCAGCCCCGGCAAGGCGATCATCGTGTCGCGGCCCCAATCTGAGAACCAATGATAGCCGGCAATTATCGTTTTGCCTTCGCCGCGATCGACAATGAATTGGTCGGCGGCAAGCACTAACGGCCATAGCGAAGCATCGTCAATGGCGGCGGCCGCGACTAGTTCCGCTCGTCGTTTGATCTCGAATTCTCGCAATTCTTCAGCATCACTCTGATCATGTGGCTCGGTACTGGCGATCAAGACCGCTTCGGCAACGAGGTCGAAGTTAAGCGAGAATGGCTGAAAGAGATCCTCGCGAAAATCAAACCCGCGTTCCTGCTCGATCGCGTATTCCAGCTCGCGATACCAAGTGCCGGAGCCGGTAGTGCTCTTAGCGTTATGAACAAAATTGAGGTTCGGCAATTCGTCGCCAACTTTCCACGAAACCTTGCCATCAGTGGTTTCCAACAGTTCGCCGATGCCAAAATGATCGTGCCTAAGATGATGATGGTCGCGAATAGCGAGCAACGGTTTGACCTCAAGCCGAACGTTCTCGCCGCTAGTATCTTCGATCAATTTCCAAGAGACAATGGTCGTGTTCTCGCCGTGAACCATAAATACCGAACGTTCAAGTTCAACGCCCGCAACTTCGTATCGCCATATCGGAAATGGATCGAGTCGAAACTGTTTTAAGTGCAAAAATCCTTGCGGATGAATCGCGTTAGGATATTGATTTGCCGAAAGATCGATGTGCTTGTCGCCAATGATGAGCGTCTCCTCGAGCTTAGAAAGCAGCACCATTCGCCCAAGCGGCGGACGTGTCGCGGCAACCAGCAGCCCGTGGTAACGCCGTGTGTTCGCACCGGAAACCGTCCCCGAGGCATAGCCGCCGATACCGTTGGTCTCCAGCCATTCTCGTGAGAATGAACCGCCAATGTCTGTACAAATGACTCTTTCTAATTCGATCATCTACTTCTATTTTCGTTGCTCATCACCGGAATTGCCAATCGCGATACATTTGAACTATCTTCGCCAGGCGATAGAATCAAAACAGGAGGAACAGAGCTATGGATTTCTACTTTTTACTATTCTCATTGTTTTTTCCTCGCATCGTGATGCTGGTATATTACGTCGGTTTTCCGGGGCAGTATCCTGCGAATTCGGTCCCGACGATCGCCGACATCGGCCTCGGGGCGTTGTTCCCGCGAATTCTTATTCTGATCTATATCTATCAGAACATGGGCTACGAGAATATATGGTTCATTGCCCATCTGGTCGTTGCCGTCCTTGCATATTTTGGCGGCAGCCGAACGGCAAATCGCCGCCGCAATAGATCTGACCAAAGTTGATCGAATGCTGAATACTATCGTCCGAATATCGTTTCTCGTGCTGACATTCTCGGTGTTTTGCAACGCCCAAAGCGGCTTTGTAAAACGCAAAGACGGCGGCTTTCTGGTCGATGGTAAACCACACACTTTCATCGGCACAAACTATTGGTACGGCAGTTTGCTCGGCCTCGAAAAAGACAAGAAACGAGGCATCGAACGGCTTCGTCGCGAACTCGATTTCCTAAAAGAG
>JAEUQI010000046.1 GCA_016789145.1 Blastocatellia bacterium
CACGCCAACGAAACCGGCTACGATATCTCGCGGATCAAGGAATCGATGAAGGTTTGCTCCAGCGGCGGTGCTCCGATGCCCGTCGAAGTAATGCGTGAGTTCCAAGAGACGTTCGGCGTCCGCGTAATGGAAGGCTACGGCCTCTCGGAAACATCGCCGCTCGCGTGTTTCAACCATTTTGAGCGACCGTCCAAGCCCGGAAAGGTTGGCCAGGCGATCTTCGGCGTCGAAGTTAAATGTTTCGATGACAACGACAACGAAGTTCCTCGCGGCGAGCGAGGCGAGGTCGTCATTCGCGGCACGAACGTGATGAAAGGCTACTACAAACGCGAGGAGGCGACCGCCGAAGCCTTTCGCAACGGCTGGTTTCACACCGGCGACATCGGAATTATGGACGACGAAGGCTATCTCGCCATCGTCGATCGCAAAAAAGACATGATCCTTCGCGGCGGCTACAACATCTATCCTCGCGAACTCGAAGAAGTCATCATGACGCACGAAGCTGTGTCTTTATGTGCGGTCATCGGCGTCCCCTGCGAGCGCCTCGGCGAAGAAGTTAAGGCGTTTTTGGTCCTAAAACAAGGTGCGGAGCTCAATCACGCCGACTTTATCGAATGGTGCAAGACCCAGTTCGCCGCAAACAAGTACCCGCGATACGTAGAATTCCGCGATTCCCTCCCCATCGGCGGCACCGGAAAGATATTCAAGCGTGCGTTGAAGGAAGAAAGTCAGTCTTAAGAGCATTTTCCACGGGATTTGGGTCAAAGCCTTCGGGAAAATGAACAGATCGTTGAGGATTTACTACAAAACCCACAGGGGAATTGATTTCTCCCACAGGGAAAACACCAAAACCCCGAGGGAAAATGATTTCCCCTCTAGGAAAACGCTCAAAACCCATAGGTTTTACTCCTAAACCTGTAGGTTTTGCTTTTAAACCCTCGGGATTTACTCCAAAACCTTCAGGTTTTACTCTATAACCCATGGGCTTTGCCCCAAAACCCGAAGGAAAAACTCCAAAACCACTAAGGAAAATGGCAATGCAGCCCCGCATTACTCTTCCGCAACCGAACATTGTTCCATTGTAGAGCGGAGTTATTTCTCGGGAGGTCGGAATTTTGTCTATGTACGGTGGAACTGTTTGACTAAAACCTTCGTCAAGACCAATAATTTACTCGTGAATCGGCTTTTCAGGACATTTATTGTTGTTGTTTTCGGTATTCTGGCGGTCGCATCGTGTTTTGACGCGAATTCCGCCCGCTATTCGATCCAAAGCAGCAAAACTTACGAAGCCTCGATGTTCCGCCAGAATTGCGCGATATGCCACGGTCCCGAAGGCGAGGGCAAAACGCTCGACGACGGCCGCATTATCCCCAACATCCGCGACGGCCAGCACAAATACACGACCCGCGAACAGATCTACGACCACATCACCAACGGCGGCAATGGCATGGTTCCTTTCCGTGACATCCTGACGGAAAAAGAACGGAATATGCTCGTAGATTTTGTGTTGAACGACTTGCGTCGTCCACCTAACTAAGAAAATCTTGAAGTCCGACGCCAGTATTGCTATAACTAATCTATGTCAAAGACAACTTCAGTAACCATCGACGGGCGTTTCGAGACGTTTATTAACGACCGAGTGGCAAGCGGTCAATTCGCGTCGGCCAACGAAGTCGTCCAGGCCGCTCTTAGTCGCTTCGAGGAAGATGAATTGAAACGCGAGCGATTGAACGAGGCTCTCCGCGAAGGTGTGGAATCTGGCTTCGTCGAGAATTTTGACCGTAACGAGTTCCTCGCTGAACTTCATCGACAGTATCTGGCCAAACAGTGAATTACCATCTCTCATTCAAAGCTAGAATCGACCTCCAAGAGATCTGGAACTACACGGTCGAGGAATGGTCGATGGATCAAGCCGATCATTACGTCAATCTTTTGCTAGACGAAATGGAAGACATTGCCGCAAATTCACATCGTGGATTCGAACAAAACTATTCGGGAACTAAGTTTCTTTTCTCTCAGGTCGAATCGCACCTCATTTTTTATCGGCGACTGGCCGACAATACGGATATTGAGGTAATCCGAGTTCTCCACAAACGAATGGACATTCCAAATCGTCTTTTCGATTAATATGAAAATACTCATCACAGGTGCCAGCGGGCTGGTTGGGAAGGAATTGCAGAAGTCGTTCGCGGCTAAGGGCTACGAGATGCTGCTGGCGTCACGGAGCGAGCCTAAGGACGATAACCACATTCAGTGGACGATCGAGGAAGGCTTCTCGGAACCAGAAAAGCTCGAAGGCATCGACGTCGTCGTCCATCTCGCCGGCGAGAATGTCAGCGGCCTGCGTTGGACCGACGATAAGAAAAAGGCGATCCGCGACAGCCGCGTTTTGGGCACGCGTAACGTCGTTGACGCCATATCTAAACTTAAGAAAAAGCCGCACACATTCATCGCATCGTCCGCCATCGGTTTCTACGGCGAACGCGGCGATGAGGAAGTGACGGAATCATCGGCGGCAGGCGACAATTTCCTCGCCGGAGTCTGCAAAGAGTGGGAGGCCGAGTCACGCCGAGCCGAAGACGCCGGCATCCGCACCGTCCTGCTCCGCACGGGCATCGTCCTCTCCAAAGACGGCGGCGCCCTCGCAACGATGCTCACGCCATTCAAACTTGGCGTCGGCGGCGTGGTCGGCAGCGGGAAGCAATGGATGTCGTGGATCTCGCTCGAAGACGAGATCGCGGTCATAAACTTCGCCATCGAAAACGAAAACATCCGCGGCGCCGTAAACGCCGTATCGCCAAATCCGGCGACGAATGAAGAATTCACCAAAACTCTCGGTGAAGTTCTATATCGTCCGACATTCATTCCGCTCCCGGAATTCGCCGTCAGCATGATATTCGGCGAAATGGGCGACGCGTTGCTACTGGCAAGCACAAAAGTAATGCCCAAACGTCTCGAAGATGCGGGATTTGAGTTCAAACACCCTAACCTGAAAGAAGCGATCGAGAGCGCGGTTGCGTAAGATCTTCTTGCCGCAGATAGACGCTGATGACGCGGATCAAAACAAAGAGATATTTTTCACATCTCTTTTCTGATCTGCGTTATTCGTGCAAATCTGCGGCTAAATTTTCCTAAGAAGGATCGGCCGACTAGGCGCCGCATCCGCGTCGAACGGTGCGATCTGTAGATTCAGCGTGTATTCGCCGTCTGCGACTTCGTTTGGCACGTATATAAGTTCGGTGATCGTTGAATTCATTCGCGTCGCGTCGTTCACCTCATGACTTCCCATTTCCACATTCCAAAAAGCACGATGGGCGGGCAGCGTCGGATCGTCGAGTCTGTCTAATGACGGCAGATCGACGAGCAGATGCTTGAACCCGCATTCGACGATGTATTCGATCGCATCAGCCGCGAAATACGGCGGAATGTTGTCGGTATCGTAACGCCGCTCTAGTTTGCTGCCGTCATTCGGCAGAGTTCGGATGATCAATGCTTTCGGCACAGCCGTAGCCGTTGTTGATAGTCGTGACCGTAGGATTGCCGCTGAGATGACCTTGTCGCCAGCGAACTGGCCGCCCGCTGACGCAGGCGGTTCTGACAACAATTCCGGCTCCACCGAAACCAACATCGCCGGCATCATCACGTCCTGCAAACAATCAAGTATCGAGATCCGCTCATCCGTAATGTGCCCCACACACTCCGTATGCGTCCCGTTACAATGCGGAATGAACGTGTACTGATCAAAATTTACGCTCGAACCCTTACGAGTGTCCCCAAGCAGAACCGCCGTCGCCGTATCAACCCCAAACGCATTCGGCTGCGGGCCGTTGAATCTGATTGGAATCGAAATATCGATCATATTCTGAATATAGCTGTCAGCCATTAGCTGACAGCTATCAGCTAATGGCTGACGGCTGAAATTACAAACTCTTTATCCGCTCGACGACTGAATCGAGGTCTAACTCGGCTACACTTTCGACGGTCGAACATAAATCCATCAACAATGCGTCCTGAGCATTTCCTTTCGCTTTCGCGACCGAATACGGCAGGTCTTCGCGGAAGGTGACCATTGAGTATTTTGAGAAATAGTCGGGATAGGTCTGTTCGAGTTTCGTTTCGAGTTCGCGTTTGCGTTGGAATACAGGATCGGCAACGCGGTCACGCATCTCGTAGAAATTTTCCTCCGCCATATCGGCGATGGCGTCGGTGTTTACTTTGCGAAGCTTGCCGTATTCTTCGTAGATGGCTTTCCAATTGATGCTTGACCCAGTCGCTATCGCTCCCGGTTCTGACATGCCCCGATCGATCAATCCTGCGAGCACTCGAACGTCTTCAAACGCGCAGTTCATTCCTTGCCCATAAAACGGCACGACCGCATGAGCGGAATCGCCGAGCAGCAAAGCACGGCCGCCCACATTCCACGGCCAGCATTTGAGTGTGCCGAGATTGCCGGTTGGATTCTCAAAAAAATCTTCGACAAGCGTCGGCATCATCCGAACAGCGTCTGCGAATTCACGTTCGAAGAACGCGCGAACGGAAGCCTCGTCGGTCAGAGAATCAAAGGCAGCGGTTGCGCTTCGCAACATTGGCACGTCTTTTGTGCCAGAAACACGACCAGTAGGGAGTGTGCCCGACTCGCCATTCGCTTCAAGAGCTCCCTCGCTACCGCTCACGTTTCCGCTTCTATGAGCCAAGAACAGCGTACACGTAAAACTGCCGTCAAAATTCGGCAACGCGATCATCATAAATTGATGCCGCGGCCAGATGTGCAGGGCGTTCTTTTCAATCTGAAAGCCGCCGTCCGCGGCTGGCGGTATATGCAGCTCTTTGTAGCCATGATCGAGAAAGACAGTATTCGACACGTGTCCTTCGATCTGTTCTTCCATCGCCAGCCGTACCGCCGAGCCGGCACCATCGGTCGCAATGACAGTGTCGGCGGAAACTGAAACGCCACTTGAAAACTTCGCGACTCCGCTTTCACAATCAAACCCGACACATCGCTCGTTGAAATGAAACGTCACGCTGTCGTATTTCTCAGCCTCATTCATCAGTGCGACGTTGAGACCGGCACGCGAGACTGAGTTGATATATTCGCCCTGGCGTCCGCTGTATGGCAGCAATTTTGTCTCGCCGGAAACCGTGTGGATCATGCGTCCGTACATCGGCACGGCTTCGGCGAGCATGTATTCGTCCATGCCGACTTCGCGAAGCGCCGCGATGCCGCGGTCCGAAAGTGCAAGGTTGATCGAACGCCCGGCAGCGACTTCCTCAAGACGCATATCGCCGCGCGCTTCGTAAACGTCGACCTCAATGCTGCGTTTAGCGAGATAGATCGACAGCAGCGAACCGGCCAAGCCCGCACCTATAATGGCAACTTTTGGCATAACTCAACACAATTTCAACATAGGAATGGCACGAAGTAAAAAGGCGGGTTCACTCGGCGAGCTTTTCGACGGTAACGGCAGTCACCTTGTATTCAGGAGCTTTTGTAAAGCGGTCGCGGGTCGGGCCGGTAGCGTAGTTGAGGAAAACGCGCGGGTCGTGGAAAGATGCAAACAGCTCGCCGACCTTAACCTTAGGCGAGATTTCCGTCGGAAGGACCGCCTCGCCATAAGCGCTTCGCAATCGCACGCTCTCGCCGTCATTGATCTCAAGCCGCAACGCATCGCTCAGCGAGATCATTAAGCGGTCCGTAGGACGTATTTCGGCATTTGGTGTCCGCATAGTCATCGTACCTGCATTGAATTGTTCGAGGACTCGTCCAGTCGTTAGCAAAAACGGAAATTCGTCTGTCACGACCTCTTTCGTCGGCCGGTACTTGATACGGCGAAGAGCCGCAGTTACACCACTGGAAAAAGACTCAGCATGTAGAAACTCAGTTCCGTGATGATCGAGATCAGGACACGGCCATTGAATGCCTGAACTCTCGATCCGATCATATGTAATGCCATAACCCTGCGGCCACACTTCGCGGATCTCGTTCCAAACCTGTTCCGCCGAATCAAATGCAAAATCCTCGGCAAAACCCATCGCGGCGGCAAGATCGCAGATTATCTCAAGGTCGGAACGCGCGTTGCCGCGAGGTGTCACGGCCGAACGTATTCGCTGGATCCGCCGCTCGCCGTTCATGAATGTGCCGTCCTTTTCGAAAGATGTCACGGCAGGAAAGAAGACATGGCCGAAGCGTTTCGCGGTCTCATTCATGAAGAAATCCTGAATGATGACAAGCTCCATATTTGCGAATGCCTTTTCGGTTTCGTGAGTGTTGGCATTCGAGAAAAAGACGTCGTATCCGATCGTCCAGAGAGCCTTGAGCTTGCCGTCGCGGGCGGCATCGATCATTTCGAGTTGATTAAGACCGGCGGCAAGTGGAATGGTCCGTTTCCAGACATTCTCGAATAACTCTTGTCCGGATTCCAAAGTGATCGAACCTGTCAGAATTCCCGGGTCGCAGCCCATGTGAGCCGAGCCTTGAACATTATTTTGCCCGCGAAGAGGATTCACGCCCGCTCCCGGCTTCCCGATATTTCCGGTCAACAACGCGAGATTGACGATCGTCATCACGCCCTCGGTTCCTTGCAAATGCTCAGTCATACCCAAACCGTGCATTGCCATCGACGGCGTGTCAATCGCATATATTCTGGCTGCCTTGCGGATCAACTCGGCATCTACGCCGCATCGCTCAGCGACAGCCTCGGGCGAGTATTCAGAGACAAATTCTTTGAACTTTTCATATTCATCGACGCGGCGCGAAATAAAATCTTCATCCGCGAGGCCTTCGTCGATGATCGCGTATGCCAGAGCGTTGAACATCAGGATGTTGGTTCCCGGCCGCAATTGCAGATGTACGTCAGCAACCCTGGCAAGCTCGGTCAACCGCGGATCGACAACAATCAACTTGGTGCCATGCTTCATCACAGCCTGTTTTATTCGAGCTCCCGGGATCGGATGATTTTCGCTCGGGTTTGCTCCGCAAAGGATGATCGTTCGGGCTCGTTCGATGTCGTCGAACGAATTTGTCATCGCTCCGGTGCCGATCATCATCTTCATCGCCGCCGCCGATGGTGTGTGGCAAACCCGTGCACAGCAATCGACGTTGTTTGTACCGAGAACTACTCGAGTGAATTTCTGAGCGAGGTAGTTCTCCTCATTCGTTGCCCTCGCCGAACCGAGAACGCCAATGCTCTCGGCCCCATTGTCCGCCATTAGCTGCTTCAGCCTGCCAGCCGTAAACTCGATCGCCTCGTCCCACGAAACCGTTCGCCAATCGCCATTTTCACGAATCATCGGCTCAGTCACACGGTCGCGGGCGTCGACAAAGTCGAACGCATATCGGCCTTTGATACAAAGGTGTCCACTGTTGACCGGAGCGTCCATTACCGGTTTGACCTGAACAATCCGATCGTCATGCGTACCGACACTCATCTCGCAGCCGGTGCCGCAATACGGACATGTTGTCTTGGTCCATTCGGTCGGAAGGCCTCGCTCCAAGACGGACTTGTCCTCTAAAGCCCCAGTCGGGCACGCGTCTGAACATGCGCCGCAAGATACGCACGTACTTTCGCCAAATTTCCCAAACGAATCCGGCACGATCCGTGAATCTTCGCCGCGGCCGACGACGTGCCAAACGAACTGCCCCTGAACGTCAGCACAAATACGCACGCACGCATAGCAGTTGACACAACGCGACATATCGACATCGATGTAAGTATGTGATCGGTCGATCGCCTCGCCATTTCGACCTGCAAAATCAGTTGATGTCAGGCCGTGGTCTTTTGCGATCTTGTGGAAGGGCTTATCGGGAAAGGACTCGAAAGAATCAACAGGGTAGGTTTTCGCAAGCATCCGTAGATTCCATTGCCGAGAAGTCACGATGGGCTCGGAATGTGTCTCGATCTCCATACCGTCTGCCAAGATCGTTGTACACGATACCGCTTCACGAGATCGTCCATTGATATGAACAAGGCACAACCGGCAAGCTCCGACAGGATCAAGCCGTTCGTCATGGCACAGTGTAGGAATGTCTATGCCGACGCTCTTGGCCGCATCCAATATCGTCAGCCCGCCATCGAACTCCGCTCTCACGCCATTTATCGTCACTTTTAACATCGTCGATATTCAGCTGACAAATATATGTGAGTTGCGACAATAAGTGTGTGACGTGAATCACGTTCAAGATATTTAGACGTGAGCCAGGTTTCAAACGAATGCCCAGATCGCTCGTTCAAGTTCGTATAGGTCGAGATCCGCAGCATGCGGCCCGAGCCGTTCGGCGTATCTTCTTAGATCTGCGGTCTCGTAAAGCATTGTCAGAATCATCAGCCGCCGCCGCATCTCTTCGTTAAGTTCACTGGCGTTGTATCCGTAAGCCAGCAAAAACTCCCGCTGCAATTCCCGCTGACCCTGAAATATGAGCACACCGATAGCTAGTAGGTCATACTCCGGATGCGCGACACGTGAGTCAGCCATGTCGAACAAACCGCTAAGGTTATGCTTTCCTTTACTTATCTCAAACCGCAGATTTCCGAAGTGAATATCGCCGTGTAAAAACACAGTCGGCTCAGACGGCACAAACCGTAGATTTGATTCCAAACATTCCGGGATCTGTAAAAGTACTTTTTGCGAAACGCCTTGCCCGATCTGACGAGTCAAAAAGGTCGATGCCTGATCTGCAACAAAATCCCGCCATTCACGGGTATCTGAGCCAGATTCGACACGATGCAACTGACGTATTACGTGACCAAGCTGTGCTGCAATTTCGCGCTGCTCGCGAAGAGGAAGCCGAAGATAATCAGTTCGAGTCAGTTCCGTTCCTGCGACTCGCGTCATGATGATGTAATTTAGGCCGGCGAGTTCGCCCAAAAAGACTATCTGCGGAGTTTCGACGTCGGTCTCGATCTCAGAGAACAGATCCAGAGCCGTTCGCTCCCGTTCGAAACCGTTGCGTTCGAGCCGATAGATCTTCAGGACAAGATCATCGTTCAGAAAGAACACAACATGATCAGTTCCGCCACCTCGTACGAGATCTCGAACTGCGATATCGCTGTTTGCGCACATTTCTTGAGCAATGATCCGCCAATCAGGATGTTGATAATTGACGTCAAAATCGAGATGTTTCATTTCGCCAGGCATTCGCGAAGAATATCGGCGAACTTCGCTACGTCGGAGAAGCAGTTATACAGCGGTACAGGGGCTACTCGGATCACGTCCGGTTCGCGCCAATCAGCGATCACGCCTCGACTAGAAATTTTCTCGAATAGAGCCTTGTCTCCGACCCTGATCGAAAGCTGACAACCGCGTTGGGACGAATCGGTCGGTGTGATGATGGAGACTCGGCCGTCGCCTATGTCGTTCAAACATTTCTCGAGGAATTCCGTTAACTTAAGCGATTTTTCGCGAAGGGCCTGCATCGTCGCGTCGTCAAATATCTCGAGCGAAGCCCGCAATGCAGCCATCGGAAGAATCGGCGGATTCGACAGTTGCCAACCTTCGGCACCAGGTAAACAATCGAAATCCGGGCCCATAAGGAACCGCGTTTGCTTATTGTTGCCCCACCAACCGGCAAATCGTGGCAGATCAAATGCGTGAGCGTGGCGTTCGTGAACAAATGCACCGGCAACGCCGCCCGGCCCGCCATTCAGGTATTTGTACGAACACCAGACAGCGAAATCGACACAATCGTCGTGTAGCTTCAGCTCAAGATTTCCTGCCGCATGAGCGCAGTCGAACCCGACAACGCAGCCCTTAGCATGGCCGGCAGCAGTGATCGCTCGAATATCGAATGCTTGGCCGGTGTAATAGTTGACACCGCCGAGCATGATGAGTGCGATGGCGTCACCTTCGCGATCGATCGTTTCGAGAATGTCCTCGGTCCGGAGCGTCGATTCACCGTCTCGCGGAGTAAGCTCGATCAATCCTTCTTTCGCGTCATAACCGTGAAACTCGATCTGCGATTCTACCGCATACTGATCCGAAGGGAACGCACCTCTCTCGATGATTACCTTATAGCGCCCGCTTGTCGGCCGGTAAAACGACACCATCATCAAGTGCAGATTCACGGTTAGGCCATTCATCACGATCGTCTCAGACGGATTCGCACCGACAACGCGAGCCATCGGTTCTGTTAAGAACTCATGATACGGCAGCCACGGATTTCGAGCATGCAAATGTCCTTCGACGGCGAATCGCGACCAATCGTCAAGTTCCTGCTCGACGTATTCACGGGCCCTCTTAGGCATCAATCCAAGCGAGTTGCCGGTAAAGTATAGCGGCTGCGTGCCGTCCGACCTCACAGGAAAATGGAATCGTTCGCGGAAGCGTCGCAGCCCGTCAGTCTCGTCAAATTGGCGTGCTTCATCGAAGATGTTCGTCGTTGTTTGTTGCGACATAATAGCTTTCGATTTTATGTTAACTTTCTCCGAGCAGAAAATGCCGGGATGTGACTTAGGTCATACTGTTGTTCTTTGGACAGAAATAGGCTGATAGTTGTTTATGCATAACGTAGATATCGACCTCGTCGAAATGTCTCTCGACGTCATCAAATTCGCGATCGGCAGAATTTCCGATACCGATCCTCAACTCGGATTTCCCAAGAAGGCCGAAGAACTGAAAGCTCTTGTTGGCGAGACGATCACCCCGGCGGGCATTGGCGGCGAACGTGCGTTCGAGCTATTTCGCGATGTATTGGTCAAGGCGAGCGTCTCGATCGATCATCCACGCCATCTGGCGTTTGTACCTGCGTCTCCAACACGCTCGGCAGTGATGTTCGATCTTGTCACATCAGCCGCAAGCGTTCACGGTGCGTTTTGGCTCGAAGGTGCAGGTCTGATCTTCGCCGAAATGCAGGCCATGGAATGGCTCGTTAAGCTGACCGGAATGCCTGAACCGGCGTTCGGCGTTTTTACAAGCGGCGGCACGGAAGCAAATCTTTCCGCGATGGTCGCAGCTCGCGAACATTGGCGCCGGCTCCATCCCGAAATGGCTCGCGAACGCGGCATCGTTATCGCGTCAAATGGCGCGCATTCGTCGATCTCCGCAATGGCAAAGGTCATCGACGCTGATATCCACCTTATCGAAACCGAAGATCGGCTCGCCGGTTCACAACTCGACGAGAGCCTTTCCGCATTGACCGACGAAGATCGCCGCCGTGTCTTTGCCGTGATCGCAACCGGCGGCACTACCAATTCCGGGATCATCGACGATCTCGCCGGAATTGCCGACGTCTGCAAACAGCGAAAGATCTGGTTTCACGTTGACGCTGCATACGGCGGCGCAGCACTTGCGGTCAAAAGAGTAAGGCACTTGTTCGACGGCATCGAACACGCCGACAGCGTGACGATCGACCCGCACAAATGGCTGTTCTCGCCGTACGACTGCGGTGCCGTCATCTATCGCGACCCCGAAATTGCCAAGCACGCTCACGCGCAAGAAGGCTCATATCTCGACATCTTTTCGGATGAAGGAGCAAAGGGATTTAATCCATCAGATTATCAAGTTCAGCTAACGCGTCGAGTCCGTGGGCTACCGCTATGGTTTTCTCTCGCGATGCACGGAACGGATCGTTACGAACAGGCAATTGATCGTGGCATCGAGCTCGCCGAGATCGCAGGCCGTCTCATCACAGAAGCCGAGCACACTGAACTAGTTCGCGAACCAAGTTTGTCTTGCGTTGTCTTTAGAAGGATAGGCTGGACGCCGCAGGATTACCGTAATTGGACGTACAAGAATCATAGGGACGGATTCGCACTTGTCGCGCCAACCAAATGGCGAAATCCTGAAGGTGCCGAAACTGTGTCGCGATTTTGCTTTATCAATCCGGATACGACCGAAAAGGACATCGCGGATATTCTTAAGACGATGAAGTGAGTATTAGAGAAATCTGCCTTTTTCGATGCCAAGCCAATTCAACGCTGCACCGTTTAGCAGCATCTCCTTAATTGACTCGTCGTAATTCATTGAATCTATTAGTTTTCCGGGCTCAGCCTCGCCAAGCGGGAAAGGATAATCGCTACCGAGCATTACCTGATCCGAGCCAACAAGATTGATGAGGAAATCGAGTTTCGACGGCTCGTGGACAAGTGAATCGAAATACATCTTGCTCAGATATTTCCTCGGGCCGTGCGGATTGTCCTGGAAAAGATCGGGCCGAACGCTGAAGCCGTGCTCGATGCGCCCCAAGGTTGCGGGAAATGCCCCCCCGCCGTGAGCGAAACATATTCGAAGATTCGGCAACCTCTCAAGCGTACCCGAAAATATAAGCGAGCAGATCGCACGCGACACTTCGGCCGGCATACCAACGAGCCAAGGAAGCCAATATTTTTGCATATCAGCCTCGCCCGCCATTTCCCACGGATGAACAAAAA
This sequence comes from Blastocatellia bacterium, assembly GCA_016789145.1. Lineage (GTDB taxonomy): Bacteria > Acidobacteriota > Blastocatellia > Pyrinomonadales > Pyrinomonadaceae > OLB17. The sequence continues at coordinate 12,363 of JAEUQI010000046.1, forward strand.
CGGCCATACCGAGACGTTCGCACGCAGCAAATATTTCGAAGAATTGTGGTTCGCTTAAGTTGAGTTGATTAACGTTTGTCCCGATCTGAATGCCCGCGAGACCGATGGATTTGCAGCGTTCGAGTTCGCGTATGGCAAGCTCGGTTTCTTGCATTGGAAGCGTTCCGAGACCGACAAAGCGCAATGGAAATTCGCTCACAATCTCAGCGATATGGTCGTTCAAAAAACGAGAGATCTCAGCTCCATCGTTCGGCTTCGTCCAATAGCTGAACATCACCGGAACGGTGCTCAGAACTTGAACGCCAACGCCCGTCGCGTCCATTTCCAGGATTCGCGTTTTCGCATCCCAACAGTTCTCTTCAATATCGCGAAACTGCTTCCCATCGTCCCGCACCATATGAGCACAGCACGGTTTGTAATGGTCAAGCGTAATAAACCCGCCGTAACCGAACTTCGACTTCCACGACGGTACGTCGCGGGGAAGTATATGCGTATGAACGTCGATCTTAAGCACGGAATTATTTTGGCATTACTCGACTAAATGCCGAAGCCCGAACTTGAGAACGGGCTTCGGCAGTCCAACTCGATCAGTTCTGATCGTCTTCGCCCGGAGGACGTGGAGCTCCACCGATGCCGCCAAAAGACGGAGGTTGAATGTGGGGTAATTTCGCCTCGATCATGAGAGCATTAAGAGCCGCAAGATCGACAGTTACTAGATTGCGAACCTCAGCAACTGCAGGCGGTATCTTCGCTGAAAGTATCTCGATCTGAGACATTTCCCAGACAGTCGGTGCGGCGGAAGTTCCTTCGATCGCAAAGATAAGCTGCGCTACACGCTGATTCAATGGTGTCGGTAATTCAACTAACGGCGGCCCGGCTTGGCTGATATTGCTAACCAACGAAGGCGGCGTTCCCCAGTTTACGTATGCGGCATCGATCTTCTTTAGAAGTTCTTCAGCAGCTTTCTTGACGTTCTCCGGAGGCTGCGGGGCTCCGGGACGCTTCCAGCCCTCAATAGCAGCATTGACGTTGGTGCGTATTGAAACTATCGACGCCTGAGCGAGTCCCGCCTGCATGACTAACGGCTGAAGTTTGTTCAGAGCGGCACGTTTCTTTGCCCGATCTTCGGCCGAGAATACTATGCGAGGGTCATCGATGACCTTTACGGTTTTAGACATTTCCGTATCACCGCGTTTGATCTTGATCGTGTAATCGCCGGGATCGACACGGAATCCCAAATTGGCAAGAGCGGCGGCAAATCCGCCACCACCACCCGGGCCGCCACCTGCCCCACCTTGCGGCGCTTGAGGCCCTGCGGGACGTGAGCGCAGATCCCAAACGAATCTGTTAAGGCCTTTAGCCGCGGTACATTGCTGTTGTCCGCCGCCACCAAAACCAAATCCACCACCACCGCCCCCACCGCCCGGCTGTAGCTGTGGAGTGGCTTGCGGATTAGGACGTGCACAATTTATCGTTCTAACCGTCTGGCCACCCGCATCCTGGATCGTGATCGATACGTTTTCCCGTTCGGCAAGAGGTTCTTTCAGATAAAAATTCAGGATCGCTCCGTTCGGTGGATTCTGTCCATAGAACATCTTGTCCGACGTGAGCGATCTGTTATTCCAAGTACGATACATAACCGAGGTTCGCACATCGAACAAATGAACATTGCTATTCGTTACCGCTTCGCTCATTTGATGAAGCGGGGTGATATCGTCAAGGACCCAAATCGAGCGTCCGTGAGTCCCAAGAATCAGGTCATTCTCGCGAGGATGGATAAGAATGTCATCAACCGGAACTGTCGGCAAGTTATGTTTCATCTGCGTCCAGCTGCCGCCTCGATCGTACGACGCGAACAGCCCAAACTCAGTTCCGAGAAACAGTAAGTTCGGATTACGAGGATGCTCGCGAATGACATTCGCGATGTTGTTATTTTGCGGTATCTTCGATGCGATCGATCTCCAGGTAGCTCCGAAGTCTGAGGTCATAAAGACGTAAAGTTTGAAGTCGCCATTTCTGTGGCCGTCAAATGTAGCATATGCCGTAGCTTCATTCTCACGAGACGCGACGACGCGGCTTACGTAGGTACCTTTTGGGAGACTGGGAACGTTTGCTACGACATTTGTCCAGTTCTGACCGTCGCGAGTTATCTGAAGATTGCCGTCATCGGTGCCAGCCCAGAGGACATTGCGGTTCACCGGAGATTCAGATATCGAAGTGATCGTCGGAAACTGCTGAACCCCGTCGTGACGCGATCGTGTATTTTTATCAGGCACTTTGCCCATGATCGGCAACGTGTTGCGGTCAACATTGGTCGTCAGGTCAGGGCTGATCTTGATCCAGTCATTTCCACGATTCGTCGACTTGAAGACGAAGTTACCTGCATAGTAAATAGTGTTAGAGTCGAATGCAGATATTACGATAGGCGAATTCCACTGGAAACGATACGGCTTCTCGCCTTCTTCTTCGCGAGGCCTGATCCCTTTGCTTTCACCTGTTAATGTGTTTCGACGCAATAGGTTCCCGTCCTGGGATTCGGCGTAAACTATGGTTGGATCGTTCGGGTCCGGCTGAGCGTAAAAGCCGTCTCCACCGCCGATGGTAAACCATTCATCATTTGAGATTCCGCGCGGATTCATCGACGCCGATGGGCCACACCACGTGTTATTGTCCTGCAGACCACCGCAGATCTTGTACGGCCAACTGTTGTCAGCTCCTATCTCATAGAACTGTCCCAGCGGAACCGTGTTCGAATAATCCCAAGTCCGACCTCGGTCGTAGCTTATGTTAACACCACCATCGTTGCCCTGAATTATGTGGTTCGAATCATTCGGATTGATCCAAATGCCGTGCGTATCAGCGTGCGGAGCACGTGAAAAGCTACCTGTCCATGTCCGGCCGCCATCTTCGGAATACTGCATTGCCACGCCGGCCAGCCACAATCGCTGATCGTTGTTCGGGTCGATTTTCAACTTCGAAAAGTACATTGGCCGCGGAACCGCCGCTATCTCAGCAACTCGCGACCATGTCTCGCCTTTGTCGTTCGAACGGAATACGCCTCCATTTGCGTGTTCGATAGTTACGTAAACAATATTAGTGTCGCGAGGATACACTGCGATCGAGATACGGCCCGTTTCGAGCAATGCCTCCGGTCGAGGCGACGGAGCGTTCGTAGTATCGTATGGCATTCCTTTAGTAATCTTTGTCCACGTCTCGCCGCCATCATTCGACTTGTAGAGAGCACTGTGCTCACCGCTACCATTAAAGCCGAACACAGTTCGCCTGCGTTGATACATCGCTGCATACAATATATTTGGACTTTCAGGATCGATCGCAAGTTCGGTCGCTCCGGTGTCGTCGTTCACTTTCAGAACGTGGCTCCATGTCTTACCACCGTCTGTCGTCCTGAAAACACCACGCTCCGGATTCGGACCCCAAAGATTGCCCAGAACCGCAACGTAAACAATATCAGGATTTTTGGGGTGTATGACTACTCGCGGTATGGCGTACGAGTTTGGAAGACCCATATTCTTCCACGTCTTCCCAGCGTCCATCGATTTATAGACACCGTTGCCCCACGATGAGCTTTGGCGGTTATTCGCCTCTCCCGTTCCAGCCCAAACGATCGAGGGATTCGATGGCGATATCGCCACATCGCCAATGCTCGAAAGTGTCTCCTTATCAAAGACCGTCGTCCACGAAGTGCCGCCGTTCACTGATTTGATAATGCCGCCGGATGCCGTTGCCGCGTAGATCACGCGCGTGTCATTTGGTTCGACCTCAATATCATTGATACGTCCGCCCATAACCGCAGGTCCTATCTCGCGAAACCTGAGAGTCGAGATAGCGTCGGTGATCGCCACTTGCTTTGGTGTTGACGCCGGCGAGGGTATTACGACGGCATTCGCGTTGTCCTTTGATCTGTCCCTTGATCTGTCCCTTGGTTTGTCCTGAGCCGAAAATGACAAGGAACTAGTGAGCAGAACAAGTGCGAGACCGAAGCCCCGAACGGTACAGTGTACTTTCATAGTGGTAACTCCAAACCCAAACGGAATTAAGACGGAATCCGACAATAGTAAGGCTTTAATTTCCCTCAATGTAGGATAGTTGACGTCATTTGGCAAACGTCGGGCGGGAAACCAAGACTGAGTTTACAAATATTTACAGTAGACAGACTGAGCCGACCAGCATCTTCGTTAACTCACAACCGGCGGTGGTTCCATGACTGACCTACATTTATCGCAAGTTCGAAGTTCTTCGGAACCGTAGAATTTCTTGAACACTCCTTGGAATTGGGTTGTGATGTCACCGAGCTGGAAATATTCTTCGTATAGCTTTTCGTTGCAGTTTTCACAGAACCACATTAGGCCGTCGAGTTCACCTTCGCGGCGTTTTCGTTCGATGACGAGGCCGATCGTGTTTGCTCCGCGGATCGGATTGTGTGGAATTCGCGGCGGCAACAGAAACATCTCGCCTTCGCGGATCGGCACCTCGACAGGCTTGCCGTCTTCTTGGATCTGGACCACGATGTCGCCTTCAAGCTGATAGAAAAGCTCTTCGCCCTCGTCCCAGTGATAGTCCTTCCGCGAATTCGGCCCGCCGACGACCATCACGATAAAATCGTCGTCAGCATAAACACACTGATTCCCAACCGGCGGCTTCAGCAGATGCCGATGCTCGTCGATCCATTGTTTGAAATTGAATGGTTTGCGAATTTCCATATTACGGCTAGTTAGTAGTGAAGGTCATCAGCGTACAGTATTGCTCTTTTTCGGGAAACTCCTTAGTTATCGAGTTAAGGACAGTTACAACCTCATTACAACCTGGCCCGCTTCCGCCAATGCTCGATGCGGCATCGTAACGACGCTTATTTTCAGACTTAGACCCTTTCCAATCCTGCAAGTAACCGAGGATAATCTTTTTCCCATTGATATTAAAGAAAAATGCCTTGATCTCGATCAATACATCATCACTCATTCCAAGGTACGAGACGAGATCGTACTTGTATTTTGTGCTTGTGTTCATCTCAAACACCTCACCTAGTCGCTTCCATACAAACTTGTTGTTCTTACCAGAGACTGCCTGGAATAACGATCCGCCAACCTTTGTTTGATCAAACACGCCGTTTGGAACCGCGACATAGAAGACCATCGTGCTACCTTCTGATTTATACCTAAAGGCACGTATATCCGTTTCCTTTAGCTTTATCTCCGTAAAATAATTATCTGGGCAGGCAAATGACGTACTCCCGATCGAACACTTAGGTACTTGACCTAGAGCACTACCTGCGACGCAGAACAGTAAAAATACGAACATCAGAGACTTTTTCATAATTTCCCTCTTCCAAATCATATCTCAATAAGTTTCTCAACGGTCCGCCAATTACGCCCTGTGACGGCGACTTTGAGTTTCTTTTCTATGAACGACTTTCCGAGCAAGCTGTTCGCGACGCCCATTGGCAAGTGACAATAGATCTCGCGATCTCGGACAGCAAAAAGCTCGGGCGGCGTTGCGGCTTCGAGCAGTGCGTCAACCTTGTCCAGCGGCATCTCGTCTTTGAGGAAGAGCACATGCATTTCCTTGTGGCTTTCGAATTGGCCGGCGTATGGATTTGCCTCGATGATACGAGAAATGTCGCTCTGTTCGCGGACCATCACAGGAATTTGCTTGTCGAAAGCCGCCCCGACGGCTTGCTCGAATTTCCGAACAACAAAGCCCTCATCGCCTTCCGCATCGAGACCAACATTTCCGCTGTTGATGTACGTCACAACGTTCTCAAAGCCTGCCGTTTCGAGACAGGCTTTGAGATCTGACATTTTCAACATCGTGTTCCCGCCGACATTAATGCCGCGGAGCAAGGCGATAAATCTCATAAGAATATTGCCCACGAAATGCACGAAAGGCACTAAAAAAGTGTGTTCTTATTTTTGTGACTTTCGTGTCTTTCGTGGGCAGCTCTCTTAGGCGTTCTTCATATCGATCACGAACCGATACCTAACGTCAGCCTTAACCGTACGGTCATATGCCGTCTCGATGTAATCAGGTTTGATCACTTCGACGTCTGACTTGATGTTGTGTTCGGCACAGAAATCGAGCATTTCTTGTGTTTCAGCAATGCCGCCGATGAGCGAGCCGGCGAGCGTTTTGTTGCCAAATATCAGGCCGAACGAATGAATGACATTCGGGTTTGGCGGCACACCAACCACGACCATCGTTCCGCGAATTCCGAGCAATCCGATGTACATATTCACATCGTGATCGGCCGAGACTGTATCGAGAATGAAGTTGAACGTGCCCGTAAGCGGCGTCAGATTCTCCGGATCGCTCGTCACGACGAAATTGTGTGCTCCGAGCTTTTTCGCATCTTCCTCTTTCGATGGCGAAGTGCTGAATACCGTAACATTCGCTCCCATCGCGACGGCGAGTTTCACTGCCATATGTCCGAGCCCGCCAAGCCCGACAATGCCGACATTCTGCCCCGGACCGACGCCAAAACGTCGCAGCGGCGAATACGTCGTGATGCCCGCACACATCAACGGAGCCACACCCGCGAGGTCGCCGTCTGACGTCACCTTGAGCGCGTAATTCTCGTCGACCACATACTTGTCCGAATAGCCGCCATAGGTCGGCGTCTCGCGGTCCATATATGTGCCGCTGTACGTATAAGCAGCACCCTTGTAGCAGAACTGCTCGAAACCATCGACGCACGGCGTACACTCGCGGCACGAATCGACAAAACAGCCAATTCCCGCGACATCACCGACCTTAAACTTCGTCACGGCATTGCCGATCTGCGACACACGCCCGACGATCTCGTGTCCCGGAACAAGCGGATACATGGTCGGCATCATCGCGTCCCATTCGCCCCGGGCCGTGTGAATATCCGAATGGCAAATGCCGGCATATTCGATGTCGATCAAGATGTCATGCGGCCCGACATCGCGGCGTTCAAATTCCCATTCGGCGAACTTAGCGTTCGAATCATGTGTTGCGTAACCTTTGGTTTTTATCATTATTACTCCCTTATTTTATGTATCTATCGTTGCAATAACTTTCAGTTCGATCGCGATCGGTGTCGGCAGACAGTTGATCTCCAGCGTCGTGCGGCACGGTTGGTTGTGTCCGTAGCCCGCACGTAAGTAAGGGCTCAAGTTTAGTATTTGACCTCTCAATCGAACCTCGGCATCTCACCACCTTGCCCATGTACAACATACTCGACCGCCGAGTCGATGTGATCATCCGTCCATAAATATCGTGTGCTTCCGTGTCGGCTCCAAACCATTTGTTCGGTACCGAACAAATTCGCCGTCCTCAACGCCCTTGTCGCATAAGCCTTAAACGAATCCATGATTCGCTCCGGCGTACCCATTTTGTTTACCACAACGTGAACATGATTTGTTCTTACATTTATCGCAATTAGACGATAACCACGAACCTTGCAAACTTCTCGAATTGCAGTCTCTACTAACTGCCGAGATTCAGAGTCAAGAAGCACCGCATCACCTTTCATCAATCGTCTCTTTCTTTCAACCGTTTCCGTATTTGGCTTTATCTTCGGTGCTCCGACCTTGTTGTGGAATCGCCTGTCCACTGATCCGCGTTCGTCGCCGTGAAGCCAAGTGCCGTAACATCGAAAAGTGATCAGATAGCCTTTGGCGACCGAACGATCTTGGAATTCGATGTAGTCTCGTTTCATTAAAGTGCGAAATGCGTGAGTTGAGCCCTTACTTACGTGCGGGCTACGGACACGCGGGCTACGGACACATCGCGATCACTTTCAGCTCGATCGCGATCGGTGTTGGCAGACAGTTGATCTCCAGCGTCGTGCGGCACGGTTGGTTGTCCGCGAAATACTCGGCGTACAAACGATTATATGTAGCAAAATCATCTTTCATATTTGTTAAGTAGACCGTTACATCTACGATCTGTTCCCAAGACGAACCTGCTTCTTCGACGATATACCGCACATTCTGAAACACCGACCGACATTGCGCTTCGATATCATACGACACGATCTCGCCGGCATCATTCAGTTCAACGCCCGGGATCTTCTTCGTCCCACGTTCCCTAGGTCCGACGCCCGACAAAAACAGCAAGTTCCCGACTCGCCGTGCGTGCGGGTAAAGCCCGACAGGTTCTGGGGCTTTGGATGAATTGATCAATTCTTGGCTCATTTCTTTTCTTTCTCTTCAGCCAATCGGCTTTCCCTACTTACCTTCCCACACGGAAACCATTCATATGTTTTGCATTCGGCCCCTCCGTCATCAAACGAAACTGCGATATGTTCTGCAATCAAATCCATCTTTCTTGAGCCATCGCAATTCTCATATCCCGCACCATTTATAGCGTTTCGATAGACGTTCTCTTTGCTAATTTCAACCAAATGAAGAATGCCATCTAGGCGATTTCGACAAGTTTCCTCGATCTCGGTCTGAACTTCATAGACACCGAACTCAACCAATTTGGCGTAAAAGTATTCCCAACCTCCTCTCGGAACCGGTAATCGTGTCACCTTAATCCGCGTAAAGTTGATTGGGTCCTCAGGTTTGGCATGAATTCCAGACCACTTTCCATCGGTAAACTTGAGTACCACCATTTCAGAATCTGACAAATAGGCACCGCGCCAAAAACGAATCTCAATCTCGTCAGGATACTTGAGTTCCTCTCGAAGCGGTTTTAGTTTCATCAACTTCGTATAATGATCATATCCTTGTTTTTTCTCACCATATCCGTCAAATAAAATGGTCTCCCAGGAATCTACAGGTTGATGTCGAACAGGTCGCGTTCGAACGAATCCACATGCAGCGACGGCGACAGTCGCTACCACCACGAGCAAGAGGAGATGTCGGACGATCGTTTGCATGTTTACTTAGTTTACCAAGATTCGACAATGAATCCGACTAACGGCCTTTGGAGAATATAATCAGGAATAAAATCGGTGCTCATATGAATCTACATCGTGTGAGGTAAACTTAAATTATGCTGAGTTTTGGACAAGTTATTCTGATGCTTACGGTGGCGGTGATGTCGGGCTGCGGGCTATCTGGCGGAGCGATGGCGAATGGCGATGTTCGCAATGTTGAACTGCCGACGATCGAATCGAACGCACCTGAGCCAAAAGGCGAGCAGACGGCAGTTTTCGCCGGCGGTTGTTTCTGGGGCGTCGAGGCTGTGTTCGAAAGCATGAAGGGCGTGATAGACGTTAAAAGCGGATATTCAGGCGGCACTGCCGAAACGGCTAATTACGATATGGTCAGCGACGGCGAAACCGACCATGCCGAAGCGGTCATAGTAAGGTACGACCCTACGAAGGTCACATACATTCAGCTATTGTCGGTATTTTTCTCAGTCGTTCACGACCCGACCGAGGTCAACCGCCAGGGCCCGGACATCGGTCGTCAGTATCGCTCAGCCATATTCTACGCCGACGAGGCACAGAAAAAAGCCGCCGAAGCCTACATCAAAGCCATCGACGACGCTAAGGTACTAAAGAAAAAGGTCGCTACCCAAGTCGTCCCGCTCGTTAAATTCTACGACGCCGAGGAATATCACCAGAATTACTTGGTTCGAAATCCCACGCAGCCTTACATCGTCGCCCACGATCTACCAAAGCTCGAGGCGCTGAAGAAGAAATTTCCGGATCTGTACGTCGAGAAGAAATAGGATCGCTTCAAGTTAGAAGACCAATCTGATCAACCGTGCCACAGGCGAGACTCCGACGAAATGGTCTCGCCATCGACACGGACGATGAGGGTCAGGCAAGCGTTCATGCGATTCGTGATCGCTGAAAGTTCTAGGCCGACCATTTCTGAAGATCTTACACCCAAATTCCGCAATTGTGTCTGGATATCCAAGAAGACGCAAAGCACTCTCGTATTCGTGAGAAGGCCGAACCGATCCTGAAACGTCCTGGCCGGATTCTGATGACACAGTTAGCACGAAAGTCCCGCCGGACTGCGTGTCCAACGGTCATATAGGCCGACAAGCCCAAGCGGGCCGGAATTTCGCTCAAAACGGCAAAGTGGTAGAGTTCGTCAATGCTCAAAACAACTCTACCACTTGAGGCATTTTCCGGTACCACTTTGGGCAAAGTACTCTACCACTTTGCGGAAAGTACTCTACCGCTTGGGGTCTAGCTGTTACAGATCCGCCTGTAAACAGGCGGTTTTCGACATCTAGTGCTGTGAAACGCTGTTGCATTTGTGGTACGTACCACAATTTCTGCGACAGATCGTAGGCAGTGTTTCTGACCAGATTTGTAACGTGAAAATTTCGGTCAATACTCGAAGAACTTGCGGCACTATTCCGGTATGAACGGACCAAGTTGATCCGCGAGTTTTGATGCGAGGTCGGTAGCTGCGGTGAGTGATTCTTTCTCGTCGTGGCCGACGGGCGTCATAACTCGTAGGAGGGCTCCGTCGCTGCGGCGGCGGGTTACGCTGTCGATGACGGTGCCGAGTTTGTCTCGGTATTCACTGGCCTCGACGCGGCCGCGGCCTTGGTACCAGTAGATCATTATCTGCTTGTAGATGCCGTTTTCGATTATGTAGAGATTTGCGGTGAACGTCGTACCGTCGCCGCGAGTGATCTCGACGTACTGCGGCTCGCCGAGCACCCAACCGGCTCCGGGCAGGCAATTCTGCGGGCTGTGATAGGTCGCACCGGTCCGCTGCGTCGCGTAATAACCGACGTAAATGTCGCCGATGCGTCCGTCAGGCAGCGAATATTGCCGCATCGTATGGTCGGTCGTCCGAACAACGGCCTGGACGCCTTCGTCAAACGGTATCTCGTCGCCATGCTGGCTCCAGTCGCCAAGCTTGGCGGGAATTCCTTTCAACAATTGACGATCCGGCGAAAGCTCCGGCCGCAATGCGAACCAATTAACCGCCGCAGCACCAACCAAGATCAAAACAACGATCGGAACTATCGACGGCACAGGTTTAGCGGCAACTGTAGCAAACTCTGATGGCTTCGACGGACGCCGCGACAATATGCGTTTGAGAATAAGATTGAGGCCGAGCAACAACGCCAAAGCGACCACGAAAACGAGCATCCCCGAAATGTCGTGAGCGAGGCCTTCGGTCGCGCTAATGCCGTAATAATAGGCTCCGACGCCCGTCGCCGCGACACGTCCGGCATTGGTCACCATCGCGATCGGCACCGCGGAGATCATCAGGATAAACGTTCGCAAAACATCGCGGCCCGAGAACATGCCGAATCGTAAGTCGCCATTTTCATCAGTTCGGGTGAAATAGCCAAGCACGAGGCCGAGCACGACCAGCGTCATCAGCGAGCGAATTCCGCTGCATGCTTCGACGACTTCGAGTGAGATGGTCTGCGTCGCACCGCGAGGCAAGATGTCGATGATATTCCCCTTTCGCAAGGTCGGAACTTCGAGCAGCCGAATGACCCAAACCGCGATCTGCGACGCCCAAAGCTGAAGCGGAAACGAAATTCGATTGAACAATATCTGCGGTATTGGGATGGAAAGCAGAAGTAGAACCAACGGCGTAGCGAGCACAATAAGCCAACGCCAGCCTGCAAGATAGAGAGTGATACCGATCAGCGCTCCGATAAGTGCTACACGCTGAGTAAAAAGCTCGGCGCCGACAGTTCCGGCGAGCAGCATCAGAATTGCCGCAACGATGGCGACTACGCCAATGGCCTTTGCCGGAGCAAATACCAATTTGGCAACGCGCTCTTTCTCACGCCAGAGAATGAACGCGATCACGAACGGCACGAGCAAACCGTGCGAATAGTTCTCGTCGTTCCATAGATCGATGCCGAGTTTTGCCAAGACTGGAGCGAACAGCACAACAACCGACACCGCTATGGCGATGATCGCGGGCGTGGTAATTCGGGTCTGCAAAGTCGTCTCGGACATACGGCACTATGCGTCAAGAGGTAGAGAAATGTTGAATAAGCTGAAGATTCCCGACGTGCGATCAACTAACTCGCGTCGAGATCTGACGGCAGATAGCGACAAGCAGCTTGGGGTCTCGTTCCGAAGATTCGAGGGCGGCGATCGCACGCGATTCTACCTCGGCGGCAAACCGACGAGCACCGTCAATGCCAAGCTGGCTGACAAACGTGGCTTTGTTTGACG
>JAEUQI010000047.1 GCA_016789145.1 Blastocatellia bacterium
GGTTGACGCTGAGAAAGCACACCAAGAAATAGAAAAGCTCGCAAAGGAGGTGCTGGCGAATCCTGTGATCGAGGATTATCGCGTGGAGGTTGGAGAGTGAAATTCGGCGTAATTCAATTCCCGGGCTCCAATTGCGACCACGATGCTTATCATGTGGTCTCTAAGCACGTCGGCCAGCCGGTCGATTTTGTCTGGCACAAAGAGACCGATCTGAGCGGTTATGACGCGGTGATCGTGCCCGGCGGATTCTCGTATGGCGATTATCTGCGTGCCGGTGCATTGGCGAGGTTTTCGCCGGTGATGGGGGCTGTTAAGGAGCTGGCTGCGAATGGCGGGTTCGTGTTTGGTATCTGTAATGGATTCCAGATCTTGTGCGAAGCAGGGCTGTTGCCGGGAGCGTTGCGACGCAATGCAGGACTGCATTTTATCTCGAAACACGTAAATCTTCGCGTCGAAAATGGTGCGACGCCGTACACGTCCGAGGTCGAACCTGGCAAGGTGCTTTCGATCCCGATCGCCCATGCCGAAGGGAACTACACCTGCGACGACGAGACATTTCACGGGCTTGAAGAAAACGGCCAGATCGTCTTCCGCTATTGCGACGAAAACGGCGAGATCACCGACGCGGCAAACCCAAATGGTGCCCGCTCCAATATCGCCGGCATCTGCAATCTAGACCGCAACGTTCTGGGTATGATGCCTCACCCCGAACGCGCCTGCGAAGAACTCCTAGGCTCCAACGACGGCCGCGACATCTTCCGTTCGCTGGCAAAAGCAGTCGCTTCAGCCGCGAACTAATGAGTAGGACAGGTTGCCTAGCCTGTCCGTCTCCCGTCGTGGATCTGTAACAGCTAGACCCAAAGTGGTACCGGAAAAGTGTCAAAGTGGTAGAGTACTTTCCGCAAAGTGGTAGAGTACTTTGCCCGAAGTGGTAGAGTTGTTTTCCGACGCTTCTTTCTCAAACAACACCGCCGATCACAGTTTTTGCGCCTAGCTCTGACACTTTGCCCGACACCTACGATCACACCGCCAATAAACTAGCCGATCACAGTAGCTAGCATGTATCTAAATCTTCCTCACTTCCTTGGGCGTATCTCATGCAGTGAAGACATCGGGGCAAACAACCGACATTGTGATCTGTTCCCAATGTCCTCACGTAAGAATTGAATCGTCGCATTCCTAAAACCAACGCTTTCTTGCAGTCTTCTGGTAAGGAAAGCCACGTCGTTTTAGAACTTTTGGTGTAAGATACTCGCAAATGTTCGGACCTGACCTTCCATCAACCAAGAATCGCATAAACGCATGCCTGACCCCGAATCTTCGTAGTTTTATGAAGTTTTTAATCTCTTTTTTCTTGATGAGCCTAGGTGTTCAAATCGCTGTACTAATCGTATGGACATTTACAGGGTTTGGCGACCTATTTGTTTATTACCTTTATCTTCTTCCGGTGCTAATGCTTAGCGTGGTCAGCGATTTTTCAGGCTTAGACGATAGTAGACTCTCCTTCCTTTTTCTATTAAGCATTCCTGCAGTTTTCTATTCTGTCGCGTCGAGTTTAGTTTTTTTTTCCGTAAGAAAGTTATGGGTTAAGCGACCGATTTCTGAGGAATCGTAGAGAGTCAGAATCCGTCTGAACCCATTAGAGTTGGTGTTGCAATTTTACGATTCTTGCAGGCTAAGGTAGGTCTGTCTAGGCGACGGACGCTGGGACGCGGGTGTATTCCGCCCATCGAACAACACGTGGTTCGTCCAACGCACGACAGCCGGAACCCTGATCCAGACCTTCGGCATCACGGGCGACCTGCCGCTGCCATCGGCCTTCGTCCGGTAAAGGAGAAAGGAAAAAGTGAAGAAAAGACACGAATGGGAGTTGCTCCCGTTCGTGTCTTTTTGCGCGGACTTTAGGATCAAGAGTGATCGACGCCGGCTCTTCCAAATTTGGCAAATGTGAACTCAGAATCACGAGCTATTTCCGTTACGCAAACCTTTTCTAAACAATAATTGTTGTAGCTAAAAGGCAGATTGTGACATATGTCATAGTCCCGACAATATAGTATGTGAAAATATTCACAGAATATGATTTGGAGGTGATCGAAATGCTCTATCGCCGAGAACTCCAACAAGGTCCTACGAATTTTCTTTATCGTTTAGGCGGAAAATTGATTCGCAGGCTTGCTACGGACAAATCAACTCGTACTTCTGTAATGCACCGCTTGGCTAGCCGGTGCATTTTTGTTTTTGAGCCAGATCGTTGATCCGAGGTCGAAATGAAAAACATTACTTCAATTATATCGGCAGCTTTGATCTTGATTCTAGGAGCGATGACTGTCGCGAATGCTCAGTCGTGCCAACCGTTGCCCGCCGGAGCGGTTGGGTGGTGGCCGGGTAACGGAAGCGGATTCGACATCGTGAAAGGAAATGATGGCCAACTGGTCAACGGCGTTAGCTATGCTCCGGGCAAGGTCGAACAGGCATTTAGTTTCAACCAAAACACCCAACAATATATCGATCTAGCCGGTGGTACACCGTCGCAGCTCCTGAGTAACTCGGCCGGTTCTATTTCAGCATGGGTGAATCAGGCTCCGGTAGCGGTTGAACAGTTTCACATTGCAACCGCGTTTGGCAGCGGCGTTGACGGCCAGGCAGTTGGATTTGGGATCGATAACGGGAATATCAGGATCTATCATCACACGGCCAGCTTTGACTGGCAGACTGCGGTTCCAGTCAGCGTGAGCACGTGGACGATGATCACCTATACCTGGGATGCATCTACTGAGCGTCTCTACAAGAACGGTGATCTCGCGGCAAGTCGCCCACGGAATTTCAGTTATGTCCCGGGTTTTGCTCGGGTCGGCTTTGGATTCATCAACGACCCATCGGTATTCTTTTCCGGGCAGATCGACGAGGTGGCGATATATGCCCGAACTCTCTCCGCATCTGAGGTAACCGCGATCTTTAACGCGGATACAGCTGGAATGTGTCCGAACTGTTCGCCGACTCAAGGTGGATTAGTGAGCTGGTGGCCGGGCGAGAACAACGGGGACGACATTGTTGGCGATAATAACGGTACGCTGATGAACGGCGTTTCATTCGCAAACGGCAAAGTCGGTCAAGCGTTTAATTTTGACGGAATTAACGATGTCGTACGAGCAAACAACACCACTCAGCTGAACGGTGGATCTCAGGCAACTTACGACGCGTGGGTCTATCCGACCGCAGTTCCCGAAGTAGGCCAATATTTTGGAATTATCGGAGTAGGGGATTCGACGTTACCTTCATGGACGCCGCAGCAGTGCCGGATCTTATATTGGAGACAACCGGAATCGCCTGCCGGGCATGCTCGATATTATGTTGACTGTGGACTGAACAATAACGAAAGCTACATTGGCCGAATGTCCACGCGAGACTATCCAATAAATTCGTGGAGCTACGTCACGGCTGTTTTCAATAACGGCAACCTCGATCTCTATGTAAACGGCGCACTAGATAATGGTCAGATGACGGGAAACGGCGGGACCTTTATAAATACCAACTCAGAACAGTACGTCTGGATCGGAGCACATCTAAGGGCCGACGGATCCTTGCTGACTGTTCCCTTACAAGGAATGATCGATGAACCGGGAATAAGTTCACAAGCAATGACGCCCGCCGAAGTAAGATCCGTATACAATGCGGGCAAATCCGGCAAGTGTAATTCGTGCACACCCCAAGCCTCAGGATTGATAAGCTGGTGGCGAGGCGAAGCGAATGGCAACGACGCGGTCGGAAGCAATTACGGTTTTGCTCTTGGTGGTACAACGTTTGCGCCGGGCAAGGTCGGCAGCTCATTCAGCTTTAACGGCTCGACTGCCTTCGTTAGGATCCCGGATAATGCGACGCTTGATGTTACAACCGAATTCACGCTAGCGGCTTGGGTCAAACCGGCCAGTATACCGACCTACCCGAACGCTGCATTGGTGATATCCAAGATCGGGCCGATCGGTAATCTAAACGGTTACCAAATGGCCATCTCGAATATCGGAGGTTCAAACAAGGTCTGGTGTGGATTCAATACGGGCGGCAATAACTGGCCACAATACAGTGTTTCCGGAGGAAGCGTGCCGGTCGGCGAATGGACATTTATCTCGTGTACCTACGACCACAGTATGTTGGCTGTCCAACAAAATGGCGAACAGGTTGCTACTGCATCGGTCGGAGCAGTGACCGTTGCGAATACAAGTTCCGACGTACGGATCGGAACCGATGATGTGGCACAACAATTCTATAGCGGCCTGATCGATGAGCCAATGATATTTGGACGTTCGCTAACAGCGAACGAGCTACTGTCACATTATCGAGCAGGTGCCTTCGGAACATGCATTACTCAAAACCCGATTGGTCAGCAGTGTGCCTCAATACCTGCGGGACTGGCATCTTGGTGGCGGGCACAAGGCAATGCATTAGACAAACGCAAGGCAAACCACATGACTCCTCAGAATGGCGTTTCATATGCAAGTGGCAGACCGGGCTCCGCATTCGCTCTTGACGGCATCGACGACCACGTTACAGGCCAACCGTTCAATATGGGAAGCGATTGGTCGGTCGAGGGCTGGATACTTCCCGTTGAGTGTTCAGATTCCAGACATTGTCCGCTTTTTGTGAGGAGTAATGGAAATCTAGATGGCCTAATCATCACATATCTAGGTCCTGATCACGCAGCGAACGGCGAGTTTGCATTCAATATTGGCACCTCCGGCACATGGCGTGTTGCCTTACATTCCTACACCACATTTTCACCAGGGACATGGCATCATGTTGCAGCAACCAAAAACGGTGATACATACACGCTATATGTAGATGGTACCGCTAGAGACCAAGTAACGATCGCGGGTGTTGCGACGGACTATCAAGCACGCGATATTTCCCTAGGCAGATGGAATTGGGGCACTGTCGCATACTTAAAGGGCAAGATCGACGAGGTCAGCGTTTACAAGCGGCCACTATCGCCGATGGAGGTGTGGACGGTTTTCTCAGCAGCAAAATACAACTTGGGCAAGTGCGTTGGCACACAGACTATGGCCGACCTAGACGGGGATATGCTCTCGGACCTTTCGATGTTTCGTCCGACCGGTTCGTTTGGTGCTGAGTGGTGGTGGTTAAAGAGTTCTGGCGGAAATGCGGCCGTTCAGTTCGGAGCGTCAACCGACATCATCGTTCCCGGCGATTATACTGGCGACGGCAAAGCAGATGTTGCTTTCTGGCGGCCAGCGAATGGCAACTGGTTTATTCTGAGAAGCGATGACTTCTCGTTCTACGCGTTTCCGTTCGGCAGTTTGTCTGACATACCTGTGCCTGCCGATTATGACGGTGACGCGATGGTCGATAGTGCCGTTTTCAGACCAGCGTCGGCCACGTGGTACATCAACCAAACAACAGGCGGCACTCGTATCGCTCAATTCGGTGCGTTCGGCGATAGACCGATAAGCGACGATTTCGATGGCGATGGCAAAGCCGACATCGGCGTCTTTAGGCCTAATGGAACCGGTGGAGCCGAATGGTGGATCGCTCAAAGTACGGGCGGAGTTTTTGCGACACAATTCGGCCACCCAACTGACAAGGCGGTGCCAGCTGACTATACGGGCGATGGCAAGGCGGATATTGCATTTTGGAATCCAAGTTCCGGCTATTGGTTCGTGTTACGGAGCGACGACCTTTCTTACTTTGCGTTCCCATTCGGTGCACCGGGCGACGTGCCTGTTCCTGCAGACTATGACGGCGACGCGCGGTATGATGCTGGAGTTTTTCGGCCGTCAACGGCAAATTGGTTCTTGAACCGCTCAACAGCCGGTATTCTCATCCAGCAATTCGGGGCTAACGGTGACCTGCCGCTTCCGAATGCGTACGTGAGATAAAGGAGAAAGAAAGAAGGATAAAGGAGAAAGGAGAAAGTTAAGAAAAGACACGAACAGGAACGAATCTTGTTCGTGTCTTTTGTGCTTTTCGTGGGCGAATTCTGTCTTGCGGGTTTATTCCAGGGTATTGATCTTGACGCCGCCGTTGGTGGTCATTACTCGGACCAGTGGGCCGCCGCCGTTTACGTCGGCTGAGACTTTTTTGGGGCGTGGGCGATAGTAGCCATTGTCGTCGGTGTCTTTTTCGGGCTGAAGGCCGACGATGTTGCTGTTGAAACCGCCGTTGACAGTGCCGGCTTCGACTCGGGCTGCGAAATCGGCAGGGACGTTTAGCATGACGCCGCCGTTCGTGGTCTGAACGTCCATTCCTTGTCCGCGCCAGGTGTTGCCTGTGAGCGAAACGATGATGCCGCCGTTGACAGTTTTGCCCTTGACCGAGCCTGCTACGCCGTAGAGATTTACGCCGCCGTTCTTGGTCGAGAACTCAATATTTCCCTCGACATTTTTGACTGCGATGCCGCCGTTGTTTGCGGTCAGGTTTACGCTGCTATTTCGAGGAACACGAAGTTCGAACGACACGGCCCAGCCATTCTCGTCCGAAGCGCCGTCGGGCGATATGGTGCCTGCGGTGTTGATGCGAATGCTGTCGGCGAGAGCTTTTGCCTCGGCATCGGTCTTGGCAGATGCGTTGATGCAAGCACGGACGAGGACGTCGTTGCGGTCTTCGCCGATGACGGAAACGCCGCCGTTACGCTTAGCGTCGACATTGATCGTGCCGCCTGCGGTAAGTGTTGATTCGCGAAGTTCCTTCACTGACGAGCGGCGTTCGTCCGACCAATAACTATATGAGCCGTCGCCGCAAAATTCTTTGTGAGCCTTCGCCTTTTCTTTGAATTCCTTAGAAACGACGCCTTGGCCGAATGTTTGGACGGCTGATAGGCCGATGAGCATTGTGATCAACGCTAACGCGATATTCTGTAGATTTCGATTTACAAATTTCATAAAAAAGTGCCTCCGATGTGATTGACGTTGTAGCGTTTACAAAATCAACACACCGCGAGGCACCTTTTTATGACAAGTTAGCTGACTGAAATTACTAGGCCATCGTTTGCAAGCGTCCAATCGAGGACCTTTGCTCCGTCCTGAGCCGCCAATGCAGCCTCTACATCGCCGCGTCGTCCGTCTTCGCAATAGAATGCGATACACCCGCCGCCGCCGGCACCGCAGACCTTTGCGGCGATGGCTCCATTGTCGATGGCAGTTTGGATCAGGTGATCCATCTGTGGCGTTGTGATGTTGGGCGAAAGCCTCTTTCGACGCGGAAAGGCGTTTTTTAAGACCGTTCCCACGGCGTCCCAGTCGTTCTTGAGCAACGCATTTCGCGCATCGACCGCCGTGTCGCGAATACCGTCGAAGATCTCGTGGATCTCTTTGTCGCCGTCGATGTGGCGTTTGGTGATCTCCCAATTGTTGGTGCCTGAGTTTCGTGGTTCGCCCGTGTAGCAGATCGCGATACGGCGTTCGAGCGTATCGGTGTCACAATCGACAGCTTCGCGATGCATTCCGGCCGGACCAAAATGTATCGACGAAACGCCGCCGTATTGTGCTGAGTAATAGTCTTGGTAGCCGGTCGGAACCTTGATGACCTGGCATTCGACAGCAGCAGCGATCGGTATAAAACGGTCGGGCGTGTATCGGTCGCCAACGAGTTTGTTTAGGGCTCCGATGCAGGCGATGTTCAGCGTCGAAGAACCTGCGAGGCCTGCTCCTGCGGGAGCTTCGGAGCGTGTCGTCATCGTGAAGCCAACTTCAGGTTTGAAGAAATAAACAAGCTTAGATAGCAACTCAAGACGCGGCTCGTTTTTGAGCGAATCGATATCGTCAAGGGCTATCTCAAACTCTTGGTTCTGATCGATCGAACGCAGCAAAATTCGACTATCGTCACGCGTCTCGATAGTGCAATATGCACGCATCGAGACCGCGAAATTTACGGTCGATGCACCTTCGTGAAATAAGAAAAGCGGCGGAATGTCGATCGTTCCGCCAGCGAGGTCGACCCGCGTCGGAGCCGAAGTTTCGATTAGCATAAATTGTGGTCGGTGGTCGGTGTTCAGTTGTCAGAAAAGACAAAAAGCCTACTCCTCTTCTCCCTTTCTCCCCTTCTCCCCTTCTTCCTTCGTCGGTTCGCGTGTCAGGTGCAATCGCTCGGAAAGGTCTTGCAGCGTCTTTGCACCGATATCTTCGACTGCGTGAAGCTTTTCCTCGATCTTTTGGATCGTTTCAGGATCGGCGTCTTCTACGCGTTCGGACAGCCAGTAGCGTTCCAACACATAAAATACGATTATGCCGACCATCACGATGAAAAACAACGCGATGCCGATCTTCTCATAGTCACCGAGTATCGATGTGATAGCTCCGCTGAAAAAGTAGCCAACGCTGCTCAAAACGAAGACCCATAGGAAACACGAGATCGCGCTTAAGGCGAGAAATCGTGGGAATGGCATTCGTGCAACGCCGTAGAATACGCACATTGCGACGCGTATCCCGTAAATGTACTTCGAAATAATTATGGCAGAGTTGCCGAATTTACTTATCAGCTTTTCGATCCGCGGCTGGGCAACTTGGTAAAACCGGTAATCCTTTGCACTTTCGTGAAAGATCCTGCCGATCCCATAACCGATACAATCGCCAACGATGCCGCCGGTCGTGCCAAAGAATATTACTTTAATAAAGCTATACGAACCGAAGAAACCGCTATGAGCCAGCACGCCCGAGATCAGCAGGGTAATGTCGCCTTCGACAGTGCACAACAAGAACACCGCATAAACGCCGTATTGCTGAATTAGTTCGTACAGCGGATGGTCCATAGGTACAGTGATAGGACTTCGGCTTCGCCTACGATAGCCTAAGAAAGAGTAACTTTACCGTAAGTCTCAGTCAAAGCAGGCATTTTATTGACACTAACTTGATAGAGAATTACAATCGCCGATGTAACTGCTAATTATTGCAGCCGAAAGAGGTTATTTATATATGCCAACAGCCATTACGTGCGTCGGGATCGAAGTCGGAAAGAACATTTTTACGGCTGTTGGGCTAGATGCCGACGGAAATGTTGCCGCCAAGCAAACCGCCGAAGTTAAGTTCACAGAGACATCGACCTCGCAGCTGATCTATTTCATTTCCAGCTTGCGTTCGTCGCTCGGCGAATTTGAGCGGGTTGGCGTTGCGGTTCCCGGACTGGTCGCTGCCGACGGAAAAAAGATCGCCTTCTCGTCGAATATGCCGGAGCACTCAGGCTTGAATCTTGGCGGCGAGATCGAAGCGGCAACAGGCATCTCGGCATACGTTGAGAATGACGCCAACGCTGCGGCATTTGGCGAGTTTGTTCAAGGTGCCGGTCGAGGCAGCGAGAATATGTTCTATGCCACGCTTGGCATTGGCGTAGGAGGTTCGCTGATAATTGGCGGAAATATCTGGCGTGGAGCTGCCGGTTACGCCGGAGAGTTTGGCTTTGTACCTATCAACTCCGAAGGGACACGGCTCGAGGATGTGGCCTCGTCTGCAAATATCATTAGGCGAACAAAGAGCAGATTTCATCAGGATAGCACCTCGTCGTTGGTAGATATCGATGAAACCGAACTTACCATAGCAGATATTGTGAAAGCGGCGGTCGCCGGCGATGATTTTGCGATGCTCATGCTTGAACGGACTGGAACTTACGTTGGAACCGGCATTGCGAGCGTTATCAATATTCTAAATATCGAACGGATCGTCGTCGGCGGAGAGATCATGCAAGCGGGTGACCTAATACTAGGGCCGATCGTGCAGCGTGCCCGTGAACTTTCGTTCGT
Organism: Blastocatellia bacterium; assembly: GCA_016789145.1. Taxonomy (GTDB): domain Bacteria; phylum Acidobacteriota; class Blastocatellia; order Pyrinomonadales; family Pyrinomonadaceae; genus OLB17. Next base: position 9,743 of record JAEUQI010000047.1, read on the forward strand.
GCCGTCATTTTCGTCTGCGACCATCGTCCAAGGTGAGTTAGCCGAGTACGCTGCTGCGACGGGTGTTGCGTTGCTGGCGGCAAAGCGCATTTAATTCGACGCTTAGTAAAAGTTTTATTCAACATATGAGTAAAACTTATTAAGTGAAACTTTGCACAAAGTCGCCCAACGGGCGTAATTTACACTTGTGCAAGTTGCGGATTTTCTTGGTTTTAGTAAAATCAAGTCAAGTTTTACGGTTCGCTTTTTTATTCAGACAATTGAAGAGACTAGTTCGCCCGCATTTTTGCACAGAAAGATGCGTCCTTGGGCGTAGTTTAGTTTCTGTAAACGAACCGATATCGTAGCGGTCGGTCAGCATAAAGCAAATGGCTCAGATCTTTCCAAAAAGTGCAAATAATATTGCCAAGATCAGCATGATCATGGTCGTCGTGCTGGCTGGCGTCGGTGGTTTCGCGTTTACGCAGATCTCGCGTTCGTCTTACATGACCGGACGGTATGTCGAAAAGCAGCAACCAGTGCAGTTTAGCCATAAGCACCACGTAGGCGACGATGGCATCGATTGTCGTTATTGCCACCAGACGGTCGAGACGACAGCGTCGGCCGGAATGCCTTCGACACAAACCTGTATGAACTGCCATAGCCAGATATGGAACGATAGCCCGTATCTCGAGCCTGTCAAGGCAAGCTGGCGTGAGAACAAACCGATCCAATGGGAACGCGTTCACGATCTTCCGGAATATACATACTTTAATCACAGTATTCACGTTGCAAAGGGCGTAGGCTGCTCGACCTGTCACGGACAGATCGATAATATGCCCGCGGTTTACCAGGAAAATACGCTCCAGATGGAATGGTGTTTGGCTTGCCACAAGGCTCCTGAGCAATTCTTGCGGCCAAAATCTGAGATCTTCAATATGAACTGGCAGCCGGGCGACATTGAGGACAAGGACCGCAAAAAGCTGTCGGTAGATTACAAGATCAGAAGTAGGGAAATGATGACCAGTTGCTCGACGTGTCACCGCTAGGGCACGGAACGGAACTTAGACTGTAGGACTTTAATAAATAATGTCGAGTACAGAGATTAAACCAAGCTTTGCCGCGTTACGCGACAGTATTCTCGCCCAAAACGGCAAGCAATATTGGCGCAGCCTCGAAGAGCATGCCGACACGCCCGAATTTCGGGAGTTCATTTCGCAGGAGTATCCGCACGAGATCGAAGAATGGGACAGCGGGCTGAGCCGCCGAAATTTCGTTAAGGTCATGGGAGCCTCGCTGGCTCTTGCGGGTCTCTCGGGTTGCGTTATTCAGCCGCCGGAGAAGATCGTGCCTTACGTCCAGGATCCCGTCGGGCAGCTTCCGGGCAAGCCGTTGTTTTTGGCGACCGCGATGTCGCTTGGTGGTGTTGCCACCGGTCTTTTGGCAAAGGCTTTTGATGGCCGGCCTGTAAAGGTCGAAGGAAATCCCGAGCATCCTGGCAGCCGTGGCGCTACAGACACGCTCGCACAGGCGTCGATCTTGGGCATGTACGATCCGGATCGTTCGCAGCAGATCACTTTTCGAGGTGCCCCGAAATCGTGGGAAGCTTTTACTGCGGCGTTTCGTAACGCGATCGAAGAAAATCGGAAGGACGGCGGGGCAGGCATCAGGTTCCTTGCGGAAACCGTTACTTCGCCGACATTGATCGACCAGTTCAAGAAGATCGCGACGGAATTGCCTGGTGCAAAACTCGTACAGTACGAGCCGATAAATCAGGACAATGCACTTGCCGGTGCCAAGTTGGCATTCGGCTCGCCGGCGCAGACTGTTTATAAGTTCGATAAAGCGGAGCGAATCCTTTCGCTCGACGCTGATATTTTCTCAGGTTTTAACGTCGCATATATCAAGGACTTTGCAAAAGGCCGTGCGTTGAACGAAGAGACGAAGAAGACAAATCGCCTTTATTCGGTCGAAACGACCGTTTCGCTCACAGGAGCCAAGGCCGACCATCGTCTCGCAGTTAAGCCGAGCCAAATGTCTGAGGTCGCAAAGGCGATCGCGAAAGCTGTCGGTGTTGCAGGTGCCAATTCGACTTACACGGAAAATGCCGCTTGGATCGCGGGTCTTGCGAAAGACCTGATGGAAAACAAGGGCAAGTCACTTGTAGTCGCAGGCGACAATCAGCCGCCGATCGTTCATGCCCTTGCCCACGCGATGAACGCGGCACTAGGCAATGCGGGCCAGACGGTTACGTACATTGAGCCGATCGCTCCTGGCAGTGATAAGCTTCAGATCGAGCAGCTCAAAGAGCTGGTCGCAGATATCGACGCAGGTAAGGTCAAGGCACTTATCATTCTCGGCGGAAATCCTGTTTACAATACGCCGGCTGACGTAAAGCTAACACCTGCTCGTTTGCAAGCCATTGCAAAGGCAGGACTTACGGTCCATCTTGGCCAGCATTTCGATGAGACGGCTGAGCAGTGCCTGTGGCACGTTCACGAAAAGCATTACCTCGAAAGCTGGAGCGATGCTCGTGCTTATGACGGTACTGCAACCATCGTTCAGCCGCTGATCGCACCGCTTTATGATGGTAAAAATGCACACGAGCTCGTTCAGCTGTGCATGAAAGAAGGCTTTGACAAGAAAGATTACGATATCGTAAAAGGTTTTTGGCAGGCGACTAATATCACGCCTGCGGCCGCGGCAAAGACCGAAGCGAAGGAAGAGCCCGCAAAGGCGGATGCGAAGGTCGCAGCTCCGGCACCTGTTGTTGCCAAGGCCGCTGCCGCAACCCCGTCGGCTGCACCAGTTGCTGCTACTCCGATCGTGGCCGCACCTGCGGGAGCGAAGACATTCGAAGATAATTGGCGTAAAGCTGTGCACGATGGCGTCGTTCCTAATACCGCGTCTGCGGTAAAAGCTGTCACGGCGACGACTGCGTTCCTATCAACGCCTGAGACGAAGCCTGCGGCTTCGGGTTCGATCGAGTTCAACATTTTGCCCGATCCGTGCGTTTATGACGGTCGTTTTGTGAATAACGGCTGGCTACAGGAATTGCCGAATCCACTTAACAAGATCACTTGGGACAACGTCGCTCTGGTAAGCCCGAAAACGGCACAGAAGCTGGGCGTGAATCTTGGCAACGACAAACGCGAGTTCGTCGGCGGTGAGCAGGGAACTTCGTTTATCAATACTAAGGGCGGTAATCAGTTCGCCGACACCGTAAAGATCACATACCAAGGCGGCCAGATCTCGAAACCTGTCCCAATGTGGATCACGCCAGGGCAGCCGGACGATGTGATCACGTTGACGATGGGCTATGGCCGCACGCGTGCGGGCAAGGTCGGAACGGGACTCGGTTACAGTGTATTTGACGTTCGTCGTTCGGATGCGATGGATCATGGTTTTGGGGATGTGACCAAGACCGGCGAAACGACTGATATCGCTTCGACACAGATCCACTTCAATATGGAGGGCCGTGATCTGCTTCGTAGTTGGGATGTAAATCACCTTGCTGAGGAGATCGAAGGCGGGCACCAAGAAGATTTCTACGACAAATCTATGTATCCCCGCGAAGAGTTCCAGAAGCTCTATAACGAGAATACAAAATGGGGAATGTCGATCGACCTCAATTCGTGCGTAGGATGTAATGCCTGCGTCGTGGCTTGCCAATCGGAAAATAACATTCCGGTCGTTGGCAAGGAACAGGTCAATCGCAGCCGCGAAATGCATTGGCTACGCGTCGATGCTTATTACGCCGGCGGCGATATTTCGAATCCCGAAGGCCCGTATTTCCAGCCCGTTCTGTGTATGCAGTGCGAACTCGCTCCGTGCGAAGTGGTCTGCCCTGTGCACGCTACCGTTCACAGTGCGGAGGGCCTTAACGACATGGTCTATAACCGCTGTGTCGGAACCAGATATTGCTCGAACAACTGTCCGTATAAGGTAAGAAGGTTCAACTTCTTGCTGTACCAGGATTGGAATACGCCGCAATATAAGCTGATGCGAAACCCTGAAGTTTCGATCCGCAGCCGCGGTGTGATGGAGAAATGTACGTATTGCACGCAGCGTATCTCGATCGGACGTATCGAAGCTGAAAAAGCGGGACGCAAGATCAAGGACGGCGATGTTCAGACCGCGTGCCAGTCAGCTTGCCCGACAAATGCGATCACTTTTGGCGATATGAATGACCCGAACAGTGCGGTCGCTAAGGCGAAGAAGGACGAGCGTGATTACGTACTACTCAACGAATTGAATACGCAGCCGCGTACTACGTACGCTGCGGCACTCAAGAATCAAAACAAGGATATGCCGGACTATCGTCCGTTCGTTCCTAAGAAGCCACACGGGCCCAAACCGAAAGGCGATAAGAAAGCGGGAGGAGAAGCTCACTAGTTCGCGGTTGCCGTAAACTACGGCAGCGTGGGATGCATAAGATATGCAGGATAACCAAGACCTAGAAAAGAAACTTTTGCCGCCAATGGTCGAGGGCGACCATTCGTTCGCCAGCGTCACTGACAAGATCAGCGACGTAACGCTCAAGAAGCGCACGCCGTTCCACTGGTTCATCGGGTTTGGCATCGCCTTTATGGTGGCCCAACTGCTGATGGTATCGGTAGTTTGGCTTTTGGCGAATGGTATCGGAATTTGGGGAAACAACCAGCCGGTCGGTTGGGCTTTCGACATTATCAACTTTGTCTGGTGGATCGGTATTGGCCACGCCGGAACGTTGATCTCGGCCATTTTGTTGCTCTTGAATCAGAAATGGCGAACGTCGATCAATCGATTTGCTGAGGCGATGACGCTGTTTGCGGTTGCCTGCGCCGCGATGTTTCCGTTGCTGCATACCGGTCGTCCGTGGCTCGCCGCCTATTGGCTGTTCCCTTATCCGAACACAATGGGCATCTGGCCGCAGTTCCGTTCGCCTTTGATCTGGGACGTTTTTGCGGTATCGACCTATGCGACCGTGTCAGCATTATTCTGGTACGTCGGGCTTATTCCAGATTTTGCGACGCTACGCGATCGTGCGAAGAACAAGTATTTTCGCTTTGCTTATGCGGCTCTCTCGTGGGGCTGGCGCGGATCTGCTCGCCATTGGCATCGATATGAGATCACGTATCTCATCCTAGCCGGACTTTCGACGCCGCTTGTGCTTTCGGTCCACTCGATCGTTTCGTTCGACTTCTCGGTTTCCCAGCTTCCGGGATGGCACGCCACGATCTTTCCGCCCTATTTCGTTGCAGGTGCCGTGTTCGCGGGCTTTGCGATGGTGCTGATCCTTTGTATCCCTCTGCGTCATTGGTATCGGATGCAGGATTTCATTACGCATCAACATCTCGTTTACATGGCCAAGGTCATGCTTGCAACGGGTCTGATCGTTTGCTATGGCTACGCGATGGAAGCGTTCTTTGGCTGGTACAGTGCTTCGCAATACGAAGTGTTTATGGTAAAGAACCGCATCTGGGAAGGGCCATATTGGTGGTCATACTGGTTACTCATTATTTGTAACGGACTGTCGATCCAGTTGCTTTGGTTCGAGCGTTTCCGAAACAGTGAGTTTTGGCTGTTCGTGATCTCGTTGGTCGTTTCGGTGGGGATGTGGCTCGAACGTTTCGTTATTATCGTGACGAGCTTGCACAGAGATTTCTTGCCGTCGTCGTGGGCAATGTACAGCCCGCAGGTTTGGGATTGGTCGATGTTCATCGGAACGATGGGCCTGTTCTTTACCCTTATATATTTGTTCGTAAGATTTGTGCCGATCATTTCGATCTTCGAGGTTCGTACGCTCCTGCCGGAGGCAAATGTTCATGGGCACCATCAGGATTTCGAAGAGAATGTGGTGATGGTCGAGGAGACGTACGATCGAACAGATCCGCCAAATCACTAGGCAGTATCGGTAGGCAGGGAAGAGGGAATAGTTATAGGGCTTAATTTTTGAGCTATGGCAGATAAAATTTACGGAATAATGGCCGAGTTCGACACGCCGACCCAATTGGTCGATGCGGCGAATCGCGTGCGGGAGGCAGGTTTTAAGAAAACTGACGCATTCTCGCCGTTCCCGCTGCACGAGATCGACGAAGCGCTCGGCATTAAGCGAAGTATTTTGCCGTATATGATCTTCGCAAGCGGCATTACCGGCCTGCTCGGCGGTCTTGGGCTGGTTTACTTCGTGCACGTGATCGACTATCCGATCATCGTTGGCGGTCGCCCACACTTTAGCTTGCCGGCTTTCATTCCGCCGATGTACGAATTGACGATCCTTTTCTCTGCGGCAATGGCGGTTTTTGGAATGTTATTCCTGAATGGTTTGCCTGCACCATATCATCCGGTATTCAATGTGCCCAGATTTGCGTTAGCGACGCGAGAGAAGTTCTTTTTACTTATCGAGGCAAAGGACGAATTGTACGATTACGAAAAAACTCGAGCATTTATGGAAGGTCTTGGCGGACAGGAGGTATTTGATGTACCTGAATAAGACCCAGACCTATACCTTGTTGGTTGTTGCCATTGCAGTCGTATCGTCTGCATGTGGACTGCGTCAAGATATGCAGGATCAGCCACGCTACAAGACCTATAAGAAGAGCGATTTCTTCGCCGACGGGCGTGGCTCGCGTAAGTTACCTGATGGGACGGTAGCTCGCGGCCAGCTTTATGATAACAAGGCGTTTTACACAGGCAAGATCGACAATCCGAGCACCACGCCTGTTGAAACAACTACGAACGCAGCCGGAAACACGGTTGTTACGAGTTTCCCCAATGCTATCGACGAATTCCCGATCCCTGTGACCAAGGAATTGGTTGATCGTGGCCAAGAGCGTTACGACATTTATTGTGCGATGTGTCACGGACCGTTGGGTAATGGCGACGGTATGATCGTTCGTCGAGGCTTTTCGCCTCCGCCAACGTATCATGATGATCGATTACGAAATGCACCAGTCGGGCACTTTTTCGACGTGATCACAAACGGCTGGGGCAAGATGAGTTCGTATGCTTATCAGATACAGCCTGCGGATCGTTGGGCTATCGTTGCCTATATTCGCACATTGCAAGCAGGTCAGAATCCTGACAACAGTTTGAAGATGAACACAGTTGCCGCGCCAAAACCTGAGGCGCCAAAAACGGCATCACCTGGAGGAGCTAAGTAAATGGCGGAACTCGACAAATACTATGCTCCGAAAGAGCTGAATGGCTTTCGCTCGATCGCCCTTGGCGTTGGCGGAATAGCAACATTAGCTTGGCTTGTTGGCGTTTACTTTAGCCCGGAGCAGGGCCTTCGGTCGTGGCTACTTGGCTTTGTTTTTTGGGCCGGCTTGACCATCGGCGGACTCGGCATCTTGATGTTGCAATATCTCACCGGCGGTGCATGGGGAGTTGCCATTCGGCGTATCGTTGAGGCTTGCTCGCGTACATTGCCACTCATTGTTGTGCTGTTTGTCCCGCTTGCGATCGGCGTCGGGCTGCACAAGTTCATGGAATTCACGCATTTGCCACCGGATGATTATTCGGTTCAGCATCGCGGAGTATTCATGGCACCTTGGTTCTGGATCGTTCGCTCGTTCATTTACTTTGCTTTGTTCGGGATCATGATCCATCTGCTCAATAAATGGTCGGCGGCCCAGGACAAGACCGAAGATCTGGCTGCGTCCGAGCGTTTGCTCGAGATCTGTTCGAGATTCTCCGGACCGACGATGGTCATATACGCTCTTGTCGTTACTTTCGCGGTCGTTGACTGGGTGATGTTTTTGGATCCGCATTGGTTCTCGACCATTTGGGGGCTGCTGTTCGTTGCAGGCTGGGCATTGAGCTGTTTTGCGTTCTCGATCATCTTGCTCGCATATCTATCTAACAAGGCTCCGATGGACGGAGTGGTTACAAAGCGTCATTTCCATGACCTCGGTAAGCTGATGCTTGCTCTTGTGATGGTCTGGGCGTACTTTAACTTCTCGCAGTTCCTGATCATTTGGTCGGGCAACATTCCTGAAGAGACCGGCTGGTTCATAACCCGAATGAAGGGTGCTTGGGGCTGGATGGGAGCGGCGTTGATCATATTCCACTTTGCCTTCCCGTTCCTGATCTTGCTGCAACAGGATTTTAAGCGGCAGACGAAAAGGCTTGCCACATTGGGAATGTTTATTCTCGTGATGCGGCTGATCGATATGTTCTACCAGATCGGGCCGACACCACGAATTACAGAGGGGTTTGAGAAGGGGGCGTTCATCGTCAGTTGGATGGATGTGGTAGCACCGATCGCTATCGGCGGGCTGTGGCTGTGGTACTTTATCGGCGAATATATGAAACGCCCGATCGTGCCCGTGAAGGATCCGTTTTACGAGCGTTGTGTTTTGCACGGACGTGCACATTAGGATTTTCGTTTTTTGAGCAATAGTTATGTCTTCGAAGAAACATACAATGACGCCGGCCGATTACGATAAGGCGTACGAAGAGAACGAGATCAGCCTCAAGGGCATCGTTGGCTTTGGTGTCGGGTTGTTTTTGTTGATCGTCATCACGTTCTTTCTCATGCATTTCTTTCTGAAAGGGCTTTACGAGGCTCGTGCCGAATTGGCACCGCCTGCAAACCCAATGCAGATGACGCAGAAGGAAATGTTGCCACCGGAGCCAAGATTACAAGCTGCTCCGGGATTTGGCGTTGACGGTCCTAATGGTCGGATCAATCTCGAGCTTCGCGAACCGCAGGCTGAGTATCGTGAACTCGTCAAGATCTGGAATGACATACTAAAGAACGGCAAAAAGGACAAAACGACCGGCGTTATGACCGTTATGCCGATCAACGAAGCTAAAGAGAAGTTTCTTGCATCGGCTCCAAAAGCAAAGTCGGGTCCGGAGGCTGAGAAATTGGCAGCAGATTCGAAGATGTTTTTCTCAGATGCTAATTCAGGCCGAATTGCATCGGAAACGAGAAGATAGGTCGAGGAGGAGAATAGGTGAAGATTAGAAAGGGAAATAAGTCAAAGAGAATCACAAAAGCCGTGGCTTTCGTGATCGTTTCGGCTTTTACTTTCTCACTTCTACACCTTTTCACTGTCTCGGCGCTGGCTCAGAAGAATGAGCATTACAATTCGCCGCTTTACAGTCCGCGTAAATACGATCCGTCGGTGGATACTTCGGTCGGACTTCCGGAGGCTTTAAAGAAGATCGGAATCGAGCAGAAGCTCGGCGAGCAATTACCGGCTGATGCAGTTCTGAGAGATGAGAATGGACGAGACGTTCAGCTAGGCAGCTTTTTTGGAAAACGGCCTGTGATCGTGGCATTTGTCTATTACGAGTGCCCGATGCTGTGCAATCAGGTTTTGAACGGGTTGACAGGTTCTTTGAAAGGAATTTCGCTCGACGCGGGCAAGGATTTTGATGTCGTCGCCATCAGCTTTGACGCTCGCGAGCATGAAAAGAGCGATATTGCGAAGAGTAAGAAGGCCGGTTACATGGAGCGTTACGGCCGACCGGGAACGGAAAATGGTTGGCATTTTCTGACAGGAACACAAGCTGAGCTTGATAAAGTGACGAACGCCGCAGGTTTTTCGTACAAATGGGACGAAAAGTCTGAGCAATTTGCGCACGCCGGCGGCATCATGATCACGACGCCCGAAGGCAAACTTTCGCGATATCTCTTTGGTATCGATTATTCGCCGAAAGATATAAAGTTCGGCGTGATGGAGTCGTCGAACAACAAGGTAGGCAGCGCAGTAGAGCAGTTGTTGCTCTATTGTTATCACTACGATCCGTCTACGGGAAAGTACGGCGTAGCAGTCTTGAGAATTATGCGGATCGGCGGTATTGCAACGCTGGCCGCGATGGGTTTGATGGGTTTTGTCTTTTGGAGACGAAACAAGGCGAAAAGTGAGAAAAGTGGAAAAGTGAAAGAGGGAAAAGGTTAAAAATTCAAGAGTGAAGGACGATGAACAGTGACGTTCGTACTATTTCACGTTTTAGCTTTTTCACATTTCAACTTTGATCAGATTATGCAGAATACCTCTTGGATACCAATGTTTCCTGAAGCTGCGTCAACGTTTGCGTGGCAGGTTGACGTGCTCTATTTTTACCTGATCGCGGTCAGCGTGGCTTTCTCGATCCCGATCGTGGTGGCGATATTCGCGTTTGGTATCAAATATCGGGAACGCGAGAAATTCGCGACGCCCGAGGAAATGCATGGCTCGATGGTGCTCGAGGTGACATGGTCGATCATTCCATTCATCGTTTCGATGACTATATTTTTGGGTGGAGCGATCATCTATTTCCAACAATACACTCCTCCTGATGACGCAATGCAGATATATGTTGTCGGTAAACAGTGGATGTGGAAGATACAGCACGAAACCGGGCAACGAGAGATCAATGAGCTACACGTTCCGGTCGGACGACGCGTCAAACTGACGATGACAACCGAAGACGTTTTGCACAACTTTGACATTCCCGCGTTCCGTACAAAGGCAGACGTTGTTCCCGGCAGATATACATATCTTTGGTTCGAAGCTACGAAACCAGGGAAATATCACCTTTACTGTGCTGAGTATTGCGGGTTGAACCACTCTGGAATGATCGGTTCGGTCATCGTGATGGAGCAGCGCGATTTTGATAATTGGCTAAGCGGAAATGTGTCTGGCCAGACGCCTGTTGAGGCAGGAAAAGACCTGTTTGAGAACAAGCTTGGATGTGCGTCGTGCCACTCCGGAGGACAAGCGGCTCGCGGAGCAAAGCTTGAGGGAATATTTAATACGCAGGTTGCTCTAGTTGGCGGTGAGAAAGTGCTCGCGGATGACAATTACATTCGCAACTCGATCTTAAATCCTGCGGCTCAGGTAGTCGAAGGCTACCAGCCAATAATGCCGACTTTTAAGGGCCAGGTAACCGAGGAACAGCTTAATTCGCTCGTAGCTTATATTAAGTCATTGAGTCCAAATGCGGCCGCGGCGGCAACAGCGGCAAAGCCCGCGATGGCAGCTCCGGCAACTCCGGCAGCGGCGAAACCGGCAAGTAAGTAACAAGTAGGGAATTGTCGAATATGAATTCAGAAGCAACAACAGGTAATGGAGCCGACGGCACGCCGAGAGTAAGTTACATCGGCAACGGATCGACGTTGCGTTCTTGGCTGTTGACCAAAGATCACAAGCGCATTGCGCTGATGTATCTCATTTCGGTGTCGGTATTCTTTATGATGGGTGGCCTGTATGCGGCTGCGATCAGACTGGAACTGCTCACGCCGGCAAGTGACCTGCTTGAAACGGCAACATACAATAAAGTTTTCACCCAGCACGGCGTGCTGATGATCTTCTTCTTCCTGATCCCGTCGATCCCGGCAATTTTAGGTAATTTTTTGTTGCCGCTGATGATCGGAGCTAAGGATCTGGCGTTACCGCGAATAAACCTGCTTAGCCTCTATATTTACTGGCTTGGCGGTGCTTTGACGTTGATCGGTTTGATGCAGGGCGGCGTTGACACGGGCTGGACGTTCTACACACCTTACAGTACGACGTTTTCAAATTCGTACGTAATGCTCGTTGGTCTTGGGATCTTTATCAACGGATTTTCGTCGATCCTTACAGGTCTAAACTTTATCGTGACGATTCACACGATGCGGGCACCGGGAATGACTTGGTTCCGAATGCCTCTATTCGTGTGGGCACATTACGCGACTAGCTTGGTCATGATCCTCGGAACGCCTGTTGTCGCGATCACTGTGCTCTTGCTTGCGATCGAACGTGCTGCCCATGTCGGTATATTCGACCCCGCAATTGGTGGCGATCCGATATTGTTCCAGCATTTGTTCTGGTTTTATTCGCATCCGGCGGTTTACATCATGATCTTGCCGGGAATGGGCGTCATTTCCGAGCTGATCTCAAATTTCTCTCGTAAGAAGATCTTCGGTTACGAATTTATTGCATTCTCGTCGATCGCGATCGCAGTTTTTGGCTTCCTCGTTTGGGGGCACCATATGTTCGTCAGCGGTCAATCGATCTATGCGGGGCTTGTATTCTCGTTCCTGACGATGGTCGTAGCGGTGCCCTCGGCGATCAAGATGTTCAACTGGACCGCCACGATGTTCAAGGGGTCGATCACGTTTGATACGCCAATGCTTTACGCGATGGGCTTTATGGGCCTGTTCCTGATCGGCGGTTTGACGGGCTTGTTCTTGGGTTCAGTTGGCTTGACCGTTCACTTGACCGATACATACTTTGTCGTTGCTCACTTCCATTACGTTATGGTTGGCGGGCAGGTGATCGCATATCTTGGCGGTATCCACTATTGGTGGCCAAAGATGACCGGCCGGATGTATTCGGAGTTCTGGGGCAAGATCTCGGCGATGCTCGTGTTTATCGGGTTTAACCTGACGTTCTTTCCGCAGTTCATTCTTGGCTATCTAGGTATGCCTCGTCGGTACGCGGCATATCCAGAGGAATTACAGGTACTCAACATCTTTTCGACCGCCGGAGCTTCGGTGCTAGGCGTCGGATTGGTCATGCCTGTTGTTTATCTGACAATGTCATTGATCAATGGCAAAAAGGCGGAAGATAATCCGTGGATGCATCCTGGGCTTGAGTGGAGAACGTCTTCGCCGCCGCCAACGGAGAATTTTGACACGCCGCCGGTCGTAACGTGGGAAGCGTATGAGTTTGGCGAGGATAGCGGTCTCGATATCGAAGGCGCTCGACGTCGTCATCAGGAATCAGTTGTTAACGCTTAAGATTTTGTATTTGACCATTAGAAACTAATGTCTACACACGCAGACACACACGAACATAGTCACGCTCCGGGGCTGCAGCACCAGTTCGATAACATGCAGCAGCAGGAGGAGAGCGTCTCGATCGGAATGTGGATGTTCCTGGTTCAGGAAATTCTATTCTTTGGCGGGTTATTCACGGCATATCTCGTTTTTCGATCGCGATATCCGCTGGCATTTGCTGAGGCAAGCAACCATCTTGACGCGTTCTGGGGCGGCCTAAATACGCTCGTGCTCATTGTCAGTTCGCTGACAATGGCGTTGACGGTTTTTTACGCTCAGCGGGGCAATCGCAATATGCAGGTCATAATGATCCTGCTGACGATGTTTTTTGGCACGGTGTTCTTAGGCGTCAAGGTCATTGAGTATACGGACAAGTACAATAGCGCTCTGGTGCCTGTTCATGGTTTGAACAAACGGATCAAGGAGTCAGATGCGAAGCACGAAGGCGAACCTGCCAAGAAGGAAGGTGCATTTGTAATTCCCCTCATCGAAACTCGAGCTAGCGCTGCCGCCGCTGCTGATAACCACAAGGTAGTGCCCAATCCGCGGGGTGAGTTCCAGTGGCATTACGGACAGCATGTGTTCGATTACGCGATGGAGAAAGAGAAGAGCGGCAAGCCGTATCTGACCGAAGCTGAGCGTATCGGATATTTTTCCAATGGAGCATTCGACCCTGACAAGTATCGCGACAAGATCCGCATCTTCTATTTCATTTATTTTGTTATGACGGGGCTTCACGCTCTTCATATGATCGTCGGGCTCGCAATCATGGCCTGGCTGCTGTGGATGGCGTTTCGTGGAACATTCTCTGCCGAATATTATGCTCCAGTCGAAATGTCGGGCCTTTACTGGCACTTTGTCGATATTGTTTGGATATTCCTGTTCCCATTGCTCTATTTGCTGGGACGACACTTTTTGCATTAATTGAGGCTATATGTCTGATAATCACAACGAAGGCCACATCGGCTATCCCGGCTACATCGGTGTATTCGCCGTTCTAGTCGTTGGGACCATCTTCACCTATTTTTCATCATTTTGGGATCTGGACGGAATGTTCTTTCCCGGAGCGAATACGCTGCTTGCTCTGCTGATCGCGTTTACCAAAATGACGTTTGTGATCTTGTTCTTTATGCACGTCTATTGGAATTCCAAGCTGATCAAGCTTTCGGCTGTTGCTAGCTTTTTCTGGCTCGCGATTATGTTCGCATACACGATGCAGGATTATCTGACACGCGGAAGCGGCGTGTTTGGCCAGTAACCGACAGTTGATCACCTCAAACAACGCGGTGCAAGGAACTTTTTACCTTGTGACCGCGTTTTTCCTTAGTTAGTTTTCGGCTTTTGGCGTGTTATACTCACGTTTTTGATTTGAAGTGTCAGTTAGCGTACAGACGCAGCAACCGACGGCTCGATATCAACATCAGATTGTGATGAAGTTCTTTGGGGTTTCCCGAAAAGTCATAATTGTTTTACTGCTCACTGCGGTCGCATTGTCGGCTATTGGTTGCCTTTCGCCTAAAGATGACCAAAAGACCCCCCGTCTTCTCAAGACGGAAGATGCCTCGCGAAAGGAAATGCTCGACGAGGTAAATCGGTTTGCTCGTGTAGGGTCGATGCAAGCGAAGATGTATCTCAAATTTGAAGACAATTCATTCGCTGAATTTGGTAACAAAGAAGTTTACCGTAGGGCCGACGGCGAGATAGTTGTACAGCGCCCCGCGAGTATTCGGATGAAAGTTCTGGTGCCTGTGATCAAGACCGATGTGGCTCAGATGACTTCGGACGGCAAGTCGTTCCGTGTTGCGATATTGCAGGATGGCGGCAGCGGCAAGTATAAGAAATTTGTAAAGGGAACAAATAGCGCCGACTATACAAAGCTTCAGAAGAACCTTAATAAGACCGACC
>JAEUQI010000048.1 GCA_016789145.1 Blastocatellia bacterium
CAAAACGCTGTGATGCGTCTGCGATATTCCGCAAAGCCGGTCGTCACCGCACCATACGGCCTGACGCTCGGCGGCGGCTGCGAGATCGCGATGCATGGAAATAAGGTGCGTGCGGCCGGTGAGACCTACATCGGTCTTGTCGAGGTCGGCGTTGGCGTCATACCGGCGGGCTGCGGCACCAAAGAAATGACAATGCGTGCGATGGACGCTTGGGCAAAGGCACCAGATTCGGATCCGATCGCTTATCTCAAGTCGACGTTTGAGACGATCGGCATGGGCAAGGTAGCGACCTCGGCACAGGAAGGCCGTGCGTTTGGCTTCCTCCGCGACAGCGACGCGATCTCGATGAACGGCGACCGTCTGATACAGGACGCGAAACAGGAAGTTCTCAATCTCGCCGCAGCAGGCTACGTCCAGCCGGTCGAGCGAACCGACATTACAGTCTTCGGCGAAGCCGCAGAATCCGCGATGAAACTCGCTCTGCACATGATGAAACAAGGCGGATTTATCTCGGAGCACGATCAAAAGATCGGCCACAAACTCGCACACATCATGGCGGGCGGTACGATCAATCACAAAACGCAAGTGTCCGAGCGTTACTTGCTCGACCTCGAACGCGAAGCCTTCGTCTCGCTATGCGGCGAACGAAAAACACAAGAACGTATCGCGGCAATGCTGAAAACTGGCAAGCCGCTTAGGAACTAATAGCTGAAAACGGAGAACTGAGAATGAACTCCAGAATCGAAGAAGTTGTCAAAGAACTAGAATCGGCGGGCAGCGATGCTCGCCAGAGCTTTGGGTCATTAAGCGAGAAGCAGCTCAACTGGAAACCATCTGAAAAGGGCTGGAGCGTCGCTCAATGCCTCGATCATTTGATCAGGTCGAATGTTGAGTTTGACGACGACTGGCCAAAACTCCACACGGGAACTCGCACGAGTTCATTCGTGGAAAAATGGTCGCCGCTGACGGGATTTTGGGGTCGCTTCCTGATCAAAACGCTTGCGAACGACGCCAAAAAGGCAAAGGCTCCATCAAAAGCGATCGTCCCACCGAGCGATATCGAGCCGGGAATTGTTGATCGATTTCTCGAAAACATAGAGATCACAAACAAGAATATCACCGCCTGCAATGGCCTTGATCTCAAGAAAACGATATTGACCTCTCCATTCCTTGGCATCGTCACTTACAATCTCGACGATGCGTTCTCAATTCTTGTCGAACATACAAAACGCCACATTCGCCAAGCTAAACGCGTGACCGAGAACGAAGGATTTCCGAGATGAGAACCTTAATTCAGATCGGCGGCGTTTTGTGGATCGTTTGTTTTATATTTCACGTTTTATTCTGGCGGCTTTTTGATTGGAGCAACGATCTCGAATCGATCAATAAGGTCAACAAGAGCATCATGCAAGTTTTGAATCTTTGTCTGATGCTCTGCTTTTTGATCTTTGCCTATATCTCGCTGATCCATACCGATGATCTTTTAGGTTCCGCTCTTGGAAAAACGATGATCGCAGGAATAGCGGCTTTTGGCGTAATTCGTTTTCTTTTGCAGTTTCCGTTTTTCGAACTGCGACTGTTCCGGTCAAAGCTCGTACTTTTCGGTGCATTGGTGATCGGTATCGTCTATACAATTCCACTTTTTCAATAAGATGCCCGAGAGTTTCAAAAGCCGTCGTTTCCGATGGCTGTTCAATTTGTTCCCCGCCTATCGCGGCACAGGCGGCCGCGTTATTTATATTTCCGACGATTTCCACGAGGTCAAGATCAAACTGCCGCTCAATTGGCGAACCCGAAACTACGTAGGCACCATCTACGGCGGCAGCATTTATGCCAGCATCGATCCGATCTATATGCTGATGCTGATGCACATCATCGGCGACGATTACGTCGTTTGGGACAAAGCCGCAAAGATCAGATTCAAAAAGCCCGGCCGCGATACGCTTTACGCCGATTTTCTGCTAACGCCCGAAGAGATCTCTGAGATCAAACGCTTAGCCGAAACTGAAAAATCTATCGACCGCGTATATAATCTCGAATTAAAGGACAAGAACGGAGTAGTACATGCGTTCATTGAAAAGACTTTGTACATATCAAAGCGAAAGGAGACTAAATAATGAAAAACTACTTATTCTTGATCATCGCGATCTCAGCATTTACCTTAGGCTGTAACTACACCGGCAAGCCCGTCGAATTTAGTGCGGCCTGCAACAAAGAGAACGACGACCAGTACGTCGAGATCGTCGGATATTTTAAGAACACGGGCAGCGCCATGTGTTCGAAATCGGGCAATGAACCGATGCGTTGCCCGATCGATTTTATCGACGCTCCGGGCAGCAGCGTGATCCCGATTCGCGGCTACATCGACAAAGGCAGCGGCAAGAGCTCGATCGACGCTGCCGAAGGCAAACCGCTCGTCATCACCGATGAAAAAGGCGAACCTGTGAGCAACGACCAAAAGGTGAAGATCGTCGCCGACATTAATGTCTTCGACACGCCACCAACCGATGCCAAAATGGCCGCGTGCTTTATGACCGTCAAGAAGATCGAAAAGCAATAAGAAACTATGAAACGCTGCACTTGGTCGCAAAAAGAGATCAACATTCCCTATCACGACACTGAATGGGGCGTGCCTCAGCACGACGACCAAGTGCTGTTTGAATTCCTAATACTCGAAGGCGCACAAGCCGGACTGAGTTGGGACACTGTCCTCGCCAAGCGAGAGAACTACCGCAAAGCTTTCGCCAATTTCGACCCGAAAAAGGTCGCAAAGTTCACCGACGAAAAGCTCGAAAAGCTGATGCTCAACGAAGGCATCATCCGCAATCGGCTCAAGATCTGGTCCGCACGTGCAAATGCCATCGCGTTTCTCGCCATCCAAAAAGAGTTCGGTTCATTCGACAAATACATCTGGTCTTTCGTCGGCGGAAAGCCGATCAACGGCAAACGCAAAGGCCACGGCGACATACCGGCCAAGACCGAAGTCTCCGATGCCATGTCAAAAGACCTCAAGAAACGCGGATTCAACTTCGTCGGCTCGACGATAATGTACGCCTTCATGCAAGCCTGCGGTTTGGTTAATGACCATCTAACGACATGCTTTCGGTACAAAGAAGTAATGCAGAAACCCGACCGGTAGGAAGGGTGCCTTTTTTGGCGATCGCACCTTTAAGGGCACACTCGCTACCGCTCGTGTTTCTGCCTTTTCTATGGATCATCCGATCACTCAGGCCATCCGATTCTTACGCGACAAAGAAGTCGCGTTCGTTCCGCATTTGTATGACTACATCGAACACGGCGGCATGGCGGAATCGGCTCGGCAGCTTGGATTTGATGAACACTCGATCATCAAGACTCTCGTCTTCGAAACCAACGATAAGAAACCGCTCATTGTGCTGATGCACGGCGACCGACAGGTTTCGACTAAGAATCTCGCTCGCCAGATCGGCGTCAAATCTGTCGAACCTGCTTCGCCTGAGCGTGCAACCAAGTTCACAGGCTATCAATTCGGCGGCACGTCTCCGTTTGGCCTGCGAACGCAAATTCCTATCTACCTCGAGCATACTATCCTCGAGCTCGACCGCATCTACATCAACGGCGGCAAGCGTGGTTTTCTGGTTGAGATCGACCCAAAATTGATCGTTGAGACTCTTCAAGCCAAGCCTGTCGAGGTTGCCATATGACAACTTGGCGCGAACTGATCGATTCGGGCAATTATGAAAGCGCTGAGCCTTTGATGCTAGCCGACACAGACCGCGGCGAAGGCTATTTTCCAGACTGCGAGATTCGTGCGTCGTTCTACGAAAATTGGGGCGATACGCTTGTCGGCGACGATCAGATCGCCAAACATCGCGAGGCTCTGAACTACTGGCAAATGCATGCCGCTCAATCGACCAGCGGCGGCGAAGGCACGGCACGGATGCTTGATGTCTCGAGAGTTCAGAAATTGCTAGACGAGCTGACCTAAACTCGTATAACCTAACTCTGCCATCAGCGTATAACCACCATGAAAAAGTACACCTTCGCATTGTCGCTCGTCCTTTTCCCTTGTCTCGCCGTTGCTGCCCAGATCACCGCCATCAAAGCCGGCAAGATCGTCGATCCGGCGACCGGTACTGTCACGTCGAATCAGATCATCCTTGTCGAAGGCACGGACATCACGGCCGTTGGTCCGAATGTCCAGATACCTGCCGGAGCTAAGGTCATCGATCTGTCGAAACAGGTCGTGATACCCGGAATGATGGATGCTCATGCTCATTTGTGCATGAACACGCAGCATAAACGCGACGGCGGGCGTTATTATTTCACAACGCTGCTCGATTCGAACGCCAAGCGTGCGATACAAGGTGCGGTGAACGCCAGATCGATGCTCGACTATGGCTTTACGGCTGTCCGCGATATCGGTAACGAAGGCAATTACGCTTGCGTCGAGGTTCGCCGTTCCATCAACGAAGGCCTCATCGACGGGCCGCTTTTGATCACGGCCGGACGCATCATAGCACCGTATGGCGGGCAGTTTCAGCTACAACCTGACAAACAGAACCTTGCCGAGCCTGAGTATTTCTTTGCCGACACTCGAGACGAGATCAGGAAAGCGATCCGCCAGAATCTCCATTACGGTGCGACTGTGATCAAGCTTGTGATCGACGACCAGCGCTATATATATTCGGTCGATGACATCAAATTCGCAATCGAAGAGGCACACGCCGCAGGCGTCAAACTCGCCGCTCACGCCTGGACCGCGCAAGGTGCTTTGAACGCCGCCAAGGCCGGAGTCGATACGATCGAGCACGCCGTCGCCATCAGCGACGAAGCTCTCGCTATCGCCAAACAGAACAATGTCGCGATCGTGCCGATCCCATTTACCGAGATCGATGCCGTTTTGAGCGGCACGCCCGGCGGCAACAAAGAAACGAACGAGCGTTGGTTCATCGACCCTGTCCAGCGTGCTCACAAAGCGGGAGTCACGCTCGTTTGGGGGCCTGACGTGATCTTCAACACACCTGAATGGCCGCGTGGCAAGTTGTCGATCGACGGCGTCGACGAATGGAAACGTACCGGCATTCCAAACCTCACGATCTTGCAAGCCCTCACCACAAATCCCGCAAAGGCCCTCGGCCTCGAAAAAACCCGCGGAGCCATCAAACCCGGAATGCGTGCCGACATCATCGCCGTCCGCGATAATCCGCTAGAGAAGATCGAAACCGTCAAAGATGTCGTCTTCGTAATGCGGATCGGCAAGGTTTACAAAGCCAATTAGTCCTTCGGACCAGGCCACGTGTCCACCGGCTGTCCACGGCGTGTCCACAGATGCTCGTGGACACGGAAGTGGTTGATGATCAACGAGTTAGCGACATTTTTGCCTCGAATTTCGCAGTTTTTCTAAAAAACTGTGCCACATTGTGCCACAGAACCTCGAAAACGCCGTTTTTACTGCCTGAAACGGTCATGATGTTCGACCATGTCAGAACCACCTGCGGTAGCGGGTGGTTTGAGTAGCATCACCTCGAACGCAAGTGGAAACCAAACCGCTGCGGTTACGACAAACACGTCCAATGCCAATGTTAAACCACCCGCTACCGCAGGTGGTTCTGACAAGAGTCAATCGAACCGTTCCGACTGTCCGCACTGTCCCGAGCGTTCTCGCCGTTCGCGGCGTTCTTGCTGTCTGCGGCGTGTTTCACGAGACTTAACTTGCGGGCTGGAAGCCCGCGTTCCGGCTGTCCGCACTGTCCCGAGCGTTCTCGCCGTTCGCGGCGTCCTTGCTGTCCGCGGCGTGTTTCATGAAACATAACTTGCGGGCTGGAAGCCCGCGTTCCGGCTGTCCGCACTGTCCCGAGCGTTCTTGCTGTCCGCGAGGTGTTTCTTGAAACGTCCAGTGCGGGCGAGGCTCTCGCGTTGCGACCTTATGTCGTGAAAAAGGTTGTCAAAGATCGAGACGCCGTCCTGAATGGCAGCCATTAACCATTATACCATACATGCAACATCTGTTGTATGTATTTTTCAAAAGATAATTTGCTTGAAGTAAGCCGCGAGCGGGTCCTTTTTGCTTGCTAATTCGATCGACTGATGGCAAAATGAATGAACGTTCACTCATTTTGTGGAAGCAGAAATATTATGAAAGAAGCAGTGATAGTTTCGGCCGTTCGGACGGCTGTTGGTAAGGCTCCTAAGGGCACGTTGCGCAATACGCGGCCGGACGATCTCGGCGCGGCGGCGATCAAGGAAGCGGTGGCTCGTGCGGGCGTTGATGTGTCGCTGATCGAGGACGTGATCATGGGCTGTGCGTTCCCTGAGGCTGAGCAAGGTATGAATGTCGCGCGGACGGCGTCGATCGCGGCGGGCTTGCCGGTCGAGACGTCGGCGATGACGGTCAATCGTTATTGCTCGTCGGGTTTGCAGACCATCGCACTCGCTGCCGAACGCATCATGACCGGTGGTGCCGATGCAATTGTCGCGGGCGGGCTTGAGACGATGTCGATGATCCCGATGGGCGGCAACGTCGTGCGGCCAAATCCGGCGATCGTTGACAGCTATCCTGATTACTATCTGAACATGGGCTTGACCGCCGAGAATCTCGCCAAGAAATACGAGATAACACGCGAACAGGCTGACGAATTCTCATACAACTCGCACCAGAAAGCACTCGCTGCGATAAGCGGCGGCAAGTTCACGGACGAGATCGTGCCGATGAATGTTTTTGTCGATGAGATCGACGAAGGCGGCCGCGTTCGTCGCAAAGAGATCGTCTTTGCCCAAGACGAAGGCCCGCGAGCCGATACTTCGCTCGAAGGCTTGGCGAAACTACGTGCAGTATTTCACGCCGCAGGAACCGTAACCGCAGGAAACTCGTCGCAAATGTCCGACGGTGCCGCAGCCGCAGTTGTAATGTCGGCAGACAAAGCCGCCGAGCTTGGACTTAAGCCAATGGCTCGATTCGTAAGTTTCGCAACCGCCGGTTGCCTGCCCGAAGAAATGGGCATCGGCCCTGTTTACGCCATTCCAAAAGCACTGAAAATGGCCGGCCTGACGCTCGACCAGATCGACGTTATCGAGCTAAACGAAGCATTCGCCGCGCAAGGGCTTTCAGTAATGAAGGTATTAGAAATGGACCCAAGCAAAGTGAACGTAAACGGCGGCGCAGTCGCTCTTGGTCATCCTCTGGGCTGCACCGGAGCGAAATTGACAGCTACAGTTCTACAGGAGTTAAAGCGACGCAATGCACGCTACGGCATGGTCACCATGTGCGTCGGCGGCGGCATGGGCGCCGCGGGAATTTTTGAAAGACTAGACTAAAAATAGGACATATAGGTCGAATATGTCCTATTCGACCGAAAAAGGTGAATCAAATGGAAGCACAAACACAGAAGGAATATGTAAAAGGCGGCGAGTTTTTGATCGCTGATTCGACATCGGCAGAGGTTTTTACGCCGGAGGATTTTACTGACGAGCATCGGATGATCGGTGACACTTGTCGAGAGTACATCGACAACGAAGTCGTTCCGAGCATGCCTGCCCTTGAGGCACATGACTATGAAGTTGGCCGCCAATTGCTCCAAAAGGCGGGCGAGCTTGGTCTGCTCGGTGCCAATATTCCTGAGGAATACGGCGGTATGGCTCTTGATCAAACCTCGGGCTGCATCATCGCCGAAATGGTCGGTCGCGGTAGCGGTTTTGGCTCGACGTATGGTGCGCAGACCTCGATCGGTCTGCTTCCGATACTTTATTGGGGCAGCGAAGAGCTCAAACAAGAATGGATACCAAAGATCACCTCGGGCGAAGCCGTTTCGGCATATTGTTTGACCGAATCGAGCTCGGGTTCTGACGCTCTCGGAGCAAAATGCGTTGCTAAATTAAGCGAAGACGGTCAAACCTGGACGCTTAACGGCGAGAAGATGTGGATCACCAACGGTGGTTTCGCAGACGTCTATCTCGTGTTTGCAAAGGTTGACGGCGAGAAAGAAAAGTTCTCGTGCTTCCTCGTGCCGCGTTCGGAAAACTGCCGTCCGGGCAATGAAGAGCACAAGCTAGGCATTAAGGCATCATCAACGACAGCAGTCATTCTATCTGACGCGAAGATTCCGGTCGGCAATCTCATCGGCAAGGTCGGCGACGGTGCGAAGATCGCATTCAACGTACTCAATGTAGGCCGATTCAAACTCGGAGCATCGGTCACCGGCGGAGCTAAGCTTGCTATCCACGAAGCCGTTCGTTACGCGAACGAGCGTCATCAGTTCAACAAACCGATCTCGTCGTTTGGTGCTATCAAGCACAAGCTCGCCGAGATGGCGATCCGCACTTGGGTTGCCGAATCGATCACATATCGAACGGTCGGCATGATCGACTCGCTCATCGGCGACGATCACGGCAATGACAAGAAATTACAGTCGATCGAAGAATACGCCGTCGAATCGTCGATCAACAAGGTCGCCTGTTCTGAGGCTCTCGATTACGTCGTTGACGAAATGGTCCAGATCTATGGCGGCTATGGATATTCTGCTGATTATCCGGCGGAAAAGGCCTATCGCGACAGCCGAATCAACCGCATTTTCGAAGGCACGAACGAGATCAATCGTATGCTCATTCCAGGCCAGTTGATGAAGCGTGCGATGAAGGGCAAGCTCGGTTTGCTCGAAGCTGCCAAGGCTTTGCAGGACGAGATCCTAAATCCAACAATGTCATTCGACGAAGACACGAGCTTGCTAGCGGCTGAAACGAAGCTTGCTCAGAACGCCAAGAAAACGGCATTGATGGTTCTCGGAACTGCGGCTCAGAAGTACATGATGGGATTGAGCGAACAGCAAGAGGTTCTCATCAACTGCGCCGATATCATCATGGATGCGTATCAGATGGAAACGGCGATCTTGCGTGCCAAGAAGTACGCTGACAAGAACGGTGAAGAGGCCGCAGGCCGCTATATCGACATGGCAAGCGTGTTCTGCAACGACGCTATCCAACGCGTCGAGGCAAAAGCCAAAAACACCATCGCCGCCATCGCCGAGGGCGACGAAGGCCGCACACTATTGGTCGCACTCAAGCGCTTCACCAAAAACAATTCGCCGATCAACACTATCGCCGCACGCCAGCGAATTGCGGACGTGATGATCGCAGCGAATGCATACACTTACTAAACAGCCCTCCGTTTAGTAACGAAAAAAGGCCACTGTCCTAGGACAGTGGCCTTTCATTTTAGTTCAACTTCTCGGATTAGTAGCGGCGAGTGTAGTATGCGTTATACTTACGCTTTTTCGGTACTAGCTTGTAGGTGTACAGAGCCGAGCCGCCGGCACCTGCGATCGTGCCGATCAAGGCACCCTTTTTGCCACCGAGCAGACCACCTAGCAGGGCACCGCCGCCCGTACCTATCGCCATGTTGATGACGTTACGATGACGTCGATAAAAGCTCGGCTTTTTGTATGTTGCCGACTTGCGTGGTGCATTGCGGTAGTAGCGTTCCTGTGCCGATGTCGTGGTCGCGAATGCGCTAAGACCAACGGCGAATACCGATACCATCATTATTGTCGAGATAAGCTTTTTCATATTAGTTACTCCTTATGATTGCTTTTGTGAGAGTGACTTTTGTCGTCGCCAAGATAGTGGCAATGACTGTGCCACAAAGGCTAAGTCATTATGAAACAATAGTTTATGGCCAACACACCCGATTCCGCACGATAACGTCTAACCTATATCGGCGCTCGAAATAACGATTTCGTGCAAAGGGAGCGGTCGAGACCGCTCCCAAGCGAATCGTCTATTGGACGTATGCGGAGGAGATCGAAACGTCGCCGGGATTGCCCCATTTCAGTGTCATCCAAGTGTTGTCGCTGCTTCGCAGGGCGTACCAAAAACTGGTCGATGGGCGATAGACCCCGATATCCGTGCGTCCATCGGCGTCGTAATCCCCAACTGCTGGTCGGTCCGTCGCGAGACCGAATGTCTTTACTGACGACGTAAGATCACGACTGTTGAGAATATACCAAACGCCACCTCGGTAGACCGCGGCATCGGAGCGGCCATCGCCATCGTAGTCGCCAACTACTGGTTTGTCACCATTCGCACCCCAATGCAACCCCGTTATCGAACCGGAGGCACTTGCCAATATCCACCAATCTCCGGTCGAAGGGCGAAAGACTGCGATATCCGCTTTGTTATCACCGTCATAATCACCGGCGACAGGAATATCGCCATTGGCACCAAATCTTACACCTCGAGCTAAGCCTGTGTTGCTCTGGCTGATAAACCAACCGCCGGTCGACGGGCGAAAGTACGCAAGATCTGTCCTGCCATCGCCGTCGTAGTCAGCAGGTGTCACTATGTCGGTTGCGGTACCGAGAAACTTGGTTGTGAGTTGTCCTTTTGAACTTTCAAGAATTTCCCACCGCCCAAGAGTTGGATAGAAAACAGCACGATCGGTCGTGCGGTCACCGTCATAGTCGCCCGGCACGACCTGCACGCCGGATTCACCTAATAACTGCATAGAGAAAGCTCCTCCGATGGGATCGAGCAGCTCGTACCAATTACCTTCGTTCGCACGAAAAACTGCCGGATCGGTCACGCCGTCATCGTTAAAGTCTGAGATCGAACGTTGGGCAAGCATACTGATCTTTGACGCGTAAACCTTGGAGTTTGATGAGAACGTCGTATCGCCGGGCTGCAGGTTATTGCCGCCGAGCGAAAAGAACAGCGTTCGAGCATTCATTGCAAAACCGAAATCATCAACCGCACCGAATGATCCATTTTGACCGCCGATCGCCTGATTCGCGAGAGTCGCAAGGATAGTAACACCTGAGCGAGTATCGCGAACGTAAATGTCACTCGAGGTGCCCGTATCGCGGAGGCTTAGAGGTTCGGCGGTACGAAACGCGACGTAACGCCCATCGTCGGATACGCTTTTGTTCAAATAGGTGAATGTGAATTGTACCGTCGGATTGAGGAAGGAACCGGCCGTCGTATTACTTGGTTGGCCGCTCGAATTGAGACTGACGTATTGCGTCGTGTTCGTCTGCACATCGCGGAGAAAGACGTCGTTTGTCATCGTATTCGGCTCGGTCACGCCGTTTGCGAGGTCGGACGAAGTCGAATTGAACACGACAAATCGGCCATTCGGCGAGATGCCGGTTAAACCGTTGGACGACGCGTTTCCGGCCGTACCAGTGGCGGTAGCGCTGACGAGCTTAACCGAGGACGAGCCATCAAACAAAAACGTGTCGCTGCGTGGGTTTGTATCAGAAGTATTAAGGTCAGTAGCGCTGCTGGTAAAGACTATTTTTGGCGGAAAACTGGTCGATCCGCTCGCGACAACTCCACCCGAGCTGGCACCGTTTCCGGTCGATAGGCCGGTCGGATTCACGGACGCGCATCCGATATTTCCGCCAGCTGAGAAAACGTCAAAATAATAAACGTCATTTGCCCCGTTTGTGTCGGATGTGAGCGGCATGTAATTACTCGATGCGCTCGTCCATGCGACAAAACGACCATTCGAAGACATTGTTATGGGCTGATTCGGATCAATGCGGAAGTTTCCGGGCGCCGATGTGCTACCAGCAGCGTGACTTGCCAGCATCGTCACTCCTGCTTCAAGATCGCGGACATATACCTGCTCGATCGCAGTGCCCGAGAAACCTGCGACGAGATTTGTCGCAATGCTTTGAAAGGCTACGTACCGCCCATCGTCGCTGATGACCGGACGTGCCGAGATGCCGTTTGCATCAGCTCCGGTTGGGCCCACACTTGCATTAATACGGGCTCCGGTCTGCAGGTCGATTCGAAAGATCTGATCGGTGACGAAGTTATTATTGGCAAAATTAGGCCCGGCGTACACGGCATATCGGCCGTCCGGCGTTATTCGGCCACTATGGCCGCCCCAACCGATCACCGCATTAGCTGCAATATAAAATCCGCAACTCAAGCAGCGTATTTCTCCCGTCGTCAAGTTTCGTGAGAATTGGTTCGTCTGAGCTGCTGTGTTCTGCAGGCTGATCTCGGGAACAAAACCAGTTACAGGGTAACTGCTGGAATAAAGCACCATGTTTCCGTTCACACTTACGTCGTTAAAGTTCGTACCGTAGATGCCAATACCGCCGCCGCCTTGGCTGTAAGTACCGCCAGGCAGAGTGCCGTTGGCAAGCAGGCCAACGCCGAATGGACGTACAGCCGACCCGAAAATCGACGTCGAAATCAATAGGGTCAGTGCGGATGATATTATCGTAGTGTTGAGTTTATTTCTCATTTTCATTCTCCTTCGTGTTTGCAACATGGTCGCAGTTTGTTGGCAGATCGCTTGACGATGCGATCGGTAATGGTCGCGTAGTTTTGGCCGCTTTCTCGGCTCTTCGTGTTTCGTTGGGCGTTGATCGCGTTATCGTCATTTCCCGAGTTGTCACCGTTAGCCGAATCGTTCTAGTTGTTGTCGTTGGTCCGTGCATCAATTATCCTCCGATGGAAATTCGCGGTTTTTTGCCGCGATGTGTAGATTCTGACGGTTGGTCTTGGTGGAAATCGTTGCGGATCGGTGTAGATTTCGGTTACGATTGGTGAAATTCGGTAGATTTAAGCTGTGGAAACTAGGTTTTACGAGTTTGGGAGCTTTCGGCTAGATGTGCATCGTCGTCAACTGGAGCGCGATGGGCAGCAAGTACATGTTTCGCCGCGAGCATTCGATCTGTTGCGTGTTTTGGTTCAGAATGCAGGGCAAACACTGAGCCACGACGAGCTGCTCGACAAAGTATGGGAAGGTACATTCGTAGAGCAGGGCAATCTAAAGAAAGCTGTGTCAACCCTGCGCCAGATACTAGGCGATGCCGCCGAATCGGGAGAGTTCATCACGACGGTTCCGCGTCGCGGCTACAGATTTACCGCACCAGTGAATGTACCGGACGACGCAGCGTTCACCGTTCGCGAAACCCGTACAGAGTTGGTAGTTGAAGAAAAAGTCGAGACTAGAAAGAGCTTTGCTGCGAAGTTGATGCCAATGATATTGGTTGCCGCGGTTCTGTTTGGGGCGGCGTTCGTAGGATGGCAGTTTTTCAGAAGACCGGCGTCAACGTTCTCTGTTCAGGAAGTTCAATACAGCAGAATTCTATCGTCGGGCAACATTTCGGGTGGCGATCTTTCGGCCGATGGTCGCTTGTTTTCGTATTTGGAAGGTGGCGATGGAAAAGTCTCGCTTGTCATCCGCAATACAGAAACAGGAAGTTCGATACGGGTACTCGAGCCTGTAACGGGCAGCATTTGGGATACGAAGATCTCGCCCGACAATAACTATATCTATTATTTTCGATACGACACTGCGAACACTGCAAGCTCAGGCCTATATCGCATTTCCACGTTTGGCGGAACTCCACAGCTTATTACTCAAACACGGTCAGCCGGACTCAAAATATCGCCGGACAGCAAACGTATCGCGGTAATGCAAGCCTACGTCGAGAACGGAAAAGAACGTCAGGTGATCAATACGTTGGATGTTGATGGTGGCAATGAACGGCAGATCTACATCGTGCCTGAAGGTGAATGGATACGAGGCATTTCTTGGTCGACGGACGGTGCAAAGTTACTCGCGATCGCGCGGCGCGGCGAATCCGGAACGAATCCGATCAGTTTCGCATTTGATATCCCATCTGTTGGTGGGGACCGCACAATTGTAATGCCCGAGAAACCAGGACTCTACTCGAACGGCGCACTGATGCCTGACGGCCAAAGCATCATTCTTCAGAAACGCGAGCAAAATGCTGAATCATCCCAATTGTGGCAATACTTTCCGGCGACGGACGTAATGTCCCGTGTGACCAATGATGAGCACAGTTATGCACCGCCGGCGATAAATTCTGCCGGAACCGCTATCGGCGTAACTCGCTCATATGCCATTACTTCGATCTGGGTCGGTCCGCGAGATTCGTCAGAGCAACGTCAAGTATCGGGAATGTCCGATCTTTACAGCATTAGTTGGGCGTCAAATGTAAGGCTCGTTGTGTCGACGATGATAGATAAAAATGAAGCGGTCGCGGCCTTAGATATCGACGGCACCAATAAAGCAGTCTTATTGGATGGCCCAAATGGCATCAGACCGTTTCCTTCGGTGTCCGATGATCTGGGCTACATAACCTATTTGACCAACCGAACTGGCGTACGGACTGTGTGGCGTGCAAACATGGACGGCTCAAACGCTCAAACGATCCCGAACACAGAGAACGCCGGCGATGCCAAATTGCTGTCCGACGGTCAGACTTTGGTATTCTCCAAGTGGTTTCCCGAAACTCGAGACTGGCGACTCGTACGTCGTGCACCGGACGGAGCCATCCATGTGATTCCAAATTCGACGATGCTCGTTTGGGATGTTTCGCCGGATGGACGCAAAGTGCTGATCCTAACACCTACCGATCCGTCTTCTCCGGATATAGTCGCCCTACGAGATATCGAGTCTGGCACTACTCTTCGAACATTTCCTATCGCCAGAACGGATTGTATAAGATTTGCCCCCGACGGCCGCAGTTTTGCTTACCTCAAACCGCTAGGCCTAGGTGATCAGATAATCGAGCAGCCGCTCGATGGTTCCGAGGCAAAAGTTCTCGTCACGACCACCGGCGAACGCATCCGAAGATTCGCGTATTCGCCGGACGGAGCCAATATTGCCACCGTCCGAAAGACAGAGCAGACCGACGCGGTTCTAATACGAATCCCAAATTCGAAATAAACTCGCGCCGCTGTAAGAAATATGTTTCACTGTCGGCGCACGTTGTGCTACCATAGTCGAGGTTTCGGATTTTCTCTGTTTCACACGCCTCGTCACTATGCTCAAATCTGATATTCCTGAGCTGTGTCTCTATTTCGATCTCGAATGGGTGCCGGACGCGGCTGGCGCCAAGCGGCTGTTCGACCTCGATGACGATACGACTGAACTCGATGCGATGCAGCGTTTGTGGGAGCATTCGCCAAAATATGATGCCGAGACGGAGCCGCGGCCTTTTTTGAAATACATGTTTTCGCGCGTGGTTTCGATCGCGTTTTTGTCGAGGAAGGTAACGTATCAGGGCGGCGATCGCATTCTCGAATTCGGATTAAATTCCCTTCCGAAACTTCCGATCGAAGTCGAAGACGATGTAAATGAGGCTGAGATCATTCAGCAGTTTCTGTATTTTGTAGGTAAGCGACGCCCGCAACTGGTTGGATTTAATTCCGGCGAGTCAGACCTCCAGGTGCTGATCCAACGCGGCATGATCAACGAGGTTTCGGCGCCAGAATTTAGTCGCCGACCTGCAAAGCCTTGGGAAGGCGACGATTACTTTGACGCGAAAAACAGCGAAGGACATCTCGATCTACTCAAGCGACTGTCCGGCGGTGCGATGACGCCTCGGCTAGATGAGTTCGCGAAGCTCTGCGGATATCCCGGAAAGATCGACGTGAAGGGCGATCAAGTCACCGACCTCTGGCTCGAACGCGATATTACGAAGATCGTCGAGTATAACCAGATCGATACACTCAACACCTATCTGGTTTGGCTCCGAATGGTGTATTTCGCAGGTAAGATGACCGAGGAAGAATATTTTGATGAGACCGAACAGTTTCGTTACTTCCTAGAACAAGAAAGCAGCAAAGAAGAGAAAGCATTTGTGCGGGATTTTCTCGACAAATGGCCTGAATAATATATGCAATTTGGCAAGATCTATCAGGAAAACTGTGTTGATACGCTCGCTCGTATGAAAGACGACACGATCGATATGACGATCACGAGCCCGCCTTACGACGACCTGCGTGATTACAACGGCTATCATTTGCCGATCGACGAGATCGCCGAAGGCTTGTTCGCAAAGACGGCGATCGGCGGTGTGGTTATTTGGGTCGTAGGGGACAGAACGGTGAATGGCGACGAAACGCTGACGAGTTTTAAGCATGCGTTCGCTTTCAAAGACGCCGGTTTTCGCGTTCACGACACGATGATCTACGCAAAGAATAATCCGATCCCAAGCGATTGCGGTTCGCGATACCGACAGTGTTTTGAGTATATGTTCTGCTTCTCAAAGGGACGGCCAAAGACCTTTAATCCGATCGTTCAGACGATCCGGCAGGAAAAAGCATTTAAGTCATTTCGTATAACAAAAGTAGGCAGGAACGACCTCGCACACGACCACGTCGCTCCAAAAGAGCGTAAGATCGACAATATATTTTTCTACGAAGACAACACCGTCGAATCGAAATTTGATTATTCTGATAGCGAGATCTTTTACTACAACGTCGGCTCGGCGAGTTCGAAAGACAAGGTCGCGTTCAAACATCCGGCGATCTTTCCCGAGAAGCTCGTTGAGGATCAGATCTGCACTTGGACGAACAAAGGTGATCTTGTTTACGACTGCTTTATGGGCAGCGGCACGACCGCAAAGGTCGCTGACTATCTCGGCCGACAGTGGATAGGTTCGGAGATCTCGTCTGAATACGTCTCGCTAGCCGAGCAGCGTCTGGCTCCGCATATAGACAGTCGCAAGTTTTCCGTTGCAAAGTAACAACCGATATACAAGTTCGGACGTCTAATGATATAACTGTCAGTCATTGGAGAGTTTTATGCATCGAACTGTATTTTTGTTCATCTTGTTACTTGCCTCATCGGCGTTTGTCATCGGTCAGCCTCGGCCTGCGGAGAAATCGGCAAATCCTGAGGTCAAGCCCGCTCCGGCGACGGTTCCCGCAAAATACGAGGGCGGCCTCTTTGGTTACCGTGACAAGATAGAGGGAACGCTCAAGTTCGACGACGCCAATCTTCGACTTGCATTCTTCAATAAAGAGAACAAGGAGATATTTGCGTTGCCTTTCGATTCGTTGAACGTGATCTATCCGAGTTCCGAATCGAAGACCTCGACGGCAGGAACGGTTATAAGTAATGCCCCGCTTCCGGGCGCAGGACTTGCAAGCTTGCTCAAGGAAAAGCGAAGATATTTGGTCTTGAGCTTTGATGATCCGGACGCTGATGTCACCGGCACGATCAGTTTTCGCATCGATGATAAAGATCTTCTTGAATCGGTAATTTATACGCTCGGCACCAAAGCAAAGCTCTCACAGCGTGGTGATTCCTACTATCGACCGCGTCAAAAGCCGGCGATCTAATTCATATCACCAAATCGATTTTGTAGAATGGCCGTGATCCCGATCGCGGCCGTTTCTGCGCGCAGGATGCGGCCGCCGAACGTAACGATCGCCGCTCCGAGGTCTCGTGCTGCCTTTAACTCTTCGTCGTCCCAGCCGCCCTTTGGCCCGAAAACTACGGTCAGAACACGACTGTCTATTTCTTCGGGCAGATCACTGCCATCGCGCTCGGAGAACATCATTACATTCGGCGAATCAAGGACCGTTTCGAGCAATGCGATCTCGGCTATTTGCATTACAAAGGCGCGCCCGCATTGTTTTGAAGCTTCGAATGCGATACGGCGCCAGCGTTCGAGGCGTTGGCTTGCCGCCTTGAGTGAAACTTCGGTCCGAACCGTCACCAACGGCACAAAGCGTATTGCACCGAGCTCGACCATTTTTTGGACGATGAGATCGTATTTGTCTCCCGGTAAAACGGCAGATGCGACCGTGAGCCTGAGTGGTGATTCAGGCGATGCCGGCGTGATATGCTTCCCTACCGAGACGCGAACCGATCGTTTCTCGATCGAAGCAACGGTCGCCTGCATCTCGCGGCCCAGCCCGTCAAAAACAGAGATCTCGTCGCCTACTGATAGGCGAAGCACGTCGCGTAAATGCCGAGCCTCGCCGTCGTCGAGTTCGATCGTTGTATTCTCGACGGCTTTATCTGTATAGAATCTACGCATCAGGATTATCGTTTATCGAGCCAAATCTCTGTTTGAAATCTCTACTGTCGATCCGCATTGCTACCCAACTTTCGAAGAGTGCCGGCGTCTGCAGCCAATGCGATAACCACTCAGTGATCTCGATATTCAGTTCCCGAACTGGTGCAGAGATGCCGGCCGCATTGATCCGCTCGTTGACCTGCTTTTTTGCTTCGAGAGCAATTTCGCGAAGTTGTTTAAGGCCGGCAGAATCAGCGGCCAACGTTTGTTCCAAACGTGTCTTTTCGAGAAGCCTGATCGAACGTAATGTGCGGGTCAGGTCTGACAAATTGATCTCTTCACGAAGTTCACGCTCGTTCAACGAGGGCAACTGCTGCCGAACAAAGCATCGAAGGATCTCCGGATGCCTGAGTACTGCACCCTCATCGGCAAGGAGCCTCGCCAACTTCATCGGCGACTGGACAGCAGCGTCGCCGAATCGGCCCGCGATCGCGGCTTGGATCGCTTCGATCTCTGATTCACCAACGCTCTCACAATCAAGCTTTTCCCAAACTTCGATAGCAAGTTCGTCCTTTGTACGTGCCGTCCACATTTGGAAACTATTAGCGAGATGTCTCGCGTGTACGCTCGATCAAATCTGTTGACGAATGGTCTTTCGGATCCCCAACGATCGCAACTCGGCCACCTATTGAACGAACTACCTCGCGTTCCGGTACATTATCAACTGTATAATCGGTTCCCTTTGTGTGGATGTCCGGACGGATCGCCAGTATAGTCTCGGTTACGGTCGGTTCGTCAAATATCGTTACCAGGTCTGCACACTCGAGAGCCGCAACTATCTCAGCGCGTTCATTTTCAGGCATAAATGGCCGGCCGCCGCCCTTTAGTTCCCGCACTTGTCTGTCCGAATTAATGGCAACGACGAGAGTGTCGCCAAGAGCTTTCGCTCCTGCTAAGTACCGAATATGGCCAACGTGAAACAGGTCGAAACAGCCATTTGCCAGAACTATCGTGTCACCGGCATTTCGCCTGCGTTCAACCTTAACGATCAAGTTTTCACGATCAACGATCTTAGAGTTTGAATCAGCCATTTGAAACTGTCTGTATGGATTGCGCGTGGTTTTGAATTGAGTTATTCAATTCAGCCGCATTAGCCGTTGCCGTACCTTTTTTCATAACGACAATTCCGCCCGCGTGATTGGCGATAACGGCCGCCTCTCTCGTGTCAGCCGACGCAGCAAGAGCCAAGGCAAACGTGGCGATAACAGTGTCGCCAGCTCCCGTTACATCAACCGCTGATGGCGATCCGACCACATCGAGGTGGAACACGCTGCGACCTTCCTCAAAAAGCGACATTCCCTTACTGCCGTTGGTAACAAGCAATGACTTTAGCCCGAGCCGAGACCGCAGACTCTCGCAATCATCGTCGGTAAATCCACGCCCGAGAACTGCTTCGACCTCTTCTTGGTTTGGCGTTGCGGATGTCGCGCCGACGAAATCACCAAAGCGAAATCTTGAATCGAGAATTACAGGTATATGTCGCTCGCCGGCCAACCTCTTGATCTCTTCAAAAACGGTGTCGCTCACGACTCCGTAGCCGTAATCTGACACGATCACAGCGTCTGCATTCGCGATTTCAGCGTAGATCCGTTCGAGCAGAACGTTCTCGACCTCCTGGACCGGCCGTTCACATTCGTAATCGATACGTATGACCTGCTGACGCGCTGCGTGCGGCTGTCCGCCAAGAACTCGCACCTTCGTTGTGGTTTTTGCTTCACTTGAGACGACCAAGTTCTCCATTCCGACATTTGCTGCATCAAGTGCCCCGCGCAGAGCTCTTCCGGCTTCGTCATCGCCTACAATGCCGATCAATATCGGCATTGCACCGAGAGCTGAAACGTTTGCGGCCGCATTCGCAGCCGCTCCCGGAAACGTACGAGTCTCATCGTGCCGCAAAATGAAGACGGGAGCCTCACGCGAGACGCGAGTGATCGTTCCGTCGAGATACTGGTCAGCGACAACATCGCCAACGACCAGGACTTTGCAGCCTGCAAATTTAGATATCAGTTGCTCTGATCTACTCACAGTGGTTTAACTGTCTAATTATTACACAAAAAAATGGCCGGGCAGAAAAGACGTTTGCCCGGCCATCTGAAAATTAAGTGTTCGAACTAGTGCGTATCGTAACCGGCAACCGGATAGTCCCCCGTCGAACCCCATTGCGATTGTGTCGCGGTGCTGAAGTTACTCGCACTTGTCAGGACATAGAAAGTACCTGTCGTATCGCGCCAGATCGAGATGTCGGTCTTTCCGTCGCCATCGTAGTCATTTTGGGTAGAAAGATCCGAGCCGGTAAGTCCGAACTGCGTAGCGATCAGATTTCCGTCGGTGCTCTTCCTAATGAACCAAGTCAATACGGACGTAGGCGTTGAACCCTCGCGAACAACCGCGATGTCGGTCTTTCCGTCACCGTCATAGTCACCGGGAACAACAAGATCGTTACTGAGTCCCCAGGCCACGACCGAGAAGCTGCCGTTGCTGCTGTTCTGAATGTAAAAGGTCGATTGGCTCGAAGCCGTTGCGCCTGGACGCTGGACTGCGATATCGAATTTCGTGTCGCCGTCATAATTGCCCGGAGCAGTGTAGTCGGTAGAAAGTCCAAACTGGACGCCGCTGAAACCGCCGTCGGAGCTTCGCAGTACGTACCAGATCATATTCCCGCCGGTTCGGCGAACGACCGCGAGGTCCGTCTTTCCGTCGCCATCGTAATCGCGGCCAACAGGCTCATCACCCGAGGTTCCAAAAGCTTGGGCAAAGAAAGTGCCGTTGCTGCTATTGAATCGGTACCAGACTCCATCAGTATCACGCCACACCGAGATGTCGCCTTTACCATCGCCATCGAAATCGCCCGGTGCCGGATAATCAGAGTTAGCAAGTCCGAACTGCTGGAAAGTAAAACCACCAGCGCTCTTATTGACGTACCATACGTTATTGCTTGGGCGGAAGACCGTGAAATCGGCTCGACCGTCATTGTCATAATCCATCGCACGCCGAAGAGCGGTCTGACCAAGGGCACTGATGACAAAAAGTGACCCAATAGCCACAACCAACGCGAGTCTTCGCGATACTGCTACAAAATATCTCATTTCGAACATCCTTAACTAAACAGAGTCAAACGGCAAGATACCGCTTTTGGAGTATTCACTAGTTTACTACCTATCGGTAAACATAATCAAGAAAAAGCGGTGTAAACCAGAATACACCATTCTCAAGTAAAAATGGGCTCAATACGAACGTTAGACGCCGAGAGAACAAAAAAAGTTTACGCCGTTAGAAATAAATTCAGTTTCTTTTCTGAATTATCGACATTTGGTGCCCGCCAAGCGAGAGCGTTGCAGTTCGCATTATCGTCGGATTAACACTGATGCGAAGCTTTATCGTAGAACTTCCGCTGTTCTCACCCGGATCAATCACCTTAAGCCATGTCGCGTTGCTTCGAGCCGAATAATCGCAATTTGTACCCGGCGCAAGGTCTAACGAAATAATTCCACCTTTTGTCGGCACGTTGACTGACGCCGGAAAAGAACAAACCGTCTGATTCCGTAGTGCATTATTAACGTTCAAGCGCCCGCCCGTCTTTACAAAACCGGACCATGCCGCGACCGGATCAACTGTATTCAACAATGTCGCCTTAGCTGAGGCAACGGTCAAATTAGGGTTGTGAGCGAACAACAACGCGGCCGCACCTGCGACGTGTGGAGTCGCCATCGAAGTACCGCTCATATTCCCATAGGACGAATTGGAGCTAAAGATCGAACTATAGATACCTGTGCCCGGTGCCGCCAGATCTACACTGTTCAATCCAAAACACGACCCTGAATTTCGCCCGTCCGTAGAATTCGAATTCGCGACCGAGATAATGTGCGAACTGGTATAGCTTGCCGGATAGAACGGAGTGACATCGTTATTCGTCCCGTTGTTGCCCGCCGCGAAAACATTTAATACTCCTGCATCGCCTAGAGCGTCGAGGGCGTTCTTGGTTGCTTGATCGTAACCACACGCTTCGTCACATCCGCCGTACGAGTTGTTCGTAACCCGAATGTTGACTCCTCGTTGCTTCATCATCCGAACATAATTATAAGCATTCACCAGCATAGCCGACGTAGAGCCATTGCCGGTGTTGTTATAGATCTTGATCGGCATTATCTTGACGTTCCAATTCACGCCTACGACGCCGACTAAATTGTTTCCGACCGCACCGATCGTGCCGCCCGTGTGAGTGCCATGCCCATGCTCGTCAGTGGGATTTGAGTCATTGAAAAAGAAGTCCCAGCCGTTGACGTCGTCGATAAATCCATTGCCATCGTCATCAACCCCGTTTGCTGCGATCTCTCCGGAATTGAACCAAATATTGGCAGCAAGGTCTTCATGCGTCATTCGCATTCCGGTGTCGATATTTGCAACCACGACCGACGAACTTCCGGTAGTCAGGTCCCAAGCAGTTGGTGCGGCAATTCGGGTTAGGCCATAGAGGCCGGCATTGGCGAACTGAGCATCGTTCGGCGTCACCTGTAGGTAATATAGAAAGTTCGGCTGGACAGCGACAACCTCTGAACTTCGTGAAAACTCCGCAATTGCTTGCTCGACCGTTAAATGATCAGCAATGCGAACTCGATGCCATTCACCGTCGCCAAGTTTCTCGATAACTGAAGATGAAAGACGCTGAAGCACAGCTCTCGACGCCGAGCTATCTGCTGGCATGCGGAATTTGACAAGCAATTCGCCGCTCGCATATTTATCGGACGAGTACGGCAATGCACTAACTGATATCGCAAGCACAGAAAAACAGAGCATTAGCAATGCTACGGACCTCATAACTCTCCACATACTACAGTGCCACCTGATGGACAAAAGATACAAAAATTATATTGTCGAAAACAGATTATTACAACAAACAAAAGGAAGGGTGTTGGTGGGGCGGCTAGAGGGATTCGAACCCTCGACATCCTGAACCACAATCAGGCGCTCTAACCACTGAACTATAGCCGCCACATTTTCATTTGAGATCTCATTTCTGAAATTTCAAATTGCGAAGCATTTCTGGTACCCCCGGCAGGGTTCGAACCTGCGACCTACGGCTTAGAAGGCCGTTGCTCTATCCAGCTGAGCTACGGGAGCACAAACTCGAACTTAGAATTCTATTGGTTGACAGCTATCAAGTCAACCATTTTGGGCAGCGGTACCGTCTTTTTCTTTCACCTTCGCGATCATAGATTCAAACACTTCATTTAGATCTAGTTCGCTCGTGTCGATAACGACCGCATCATCCGCGATCGTCAGTGGCGAATCTTCGCGAGAAACGTCGCGTTCATCGCGTTCGTTGATCTCGGCGAGAGTGTTTTCGTAGGACGAGATGCGGCCCTTGGCTTGGTCTTCCATATAGCGCCGGCGGGCACGGGCTTCAGGCTTGGCGGTGAGGAAGAACTTGATGTCGGCATTAGGGAATACGACCGAGCCGATGTCGCGGCCTTCGAGAACGCAACCATTTGGAGCGGCTTCACCGATCGCGCGTTGATGCTCGACCATAATGCGGCGAACTTCGGAAATGGTTGATACCTGCGATGCAGCCTGTGCGGCATCAAGCGTGCGGATCTCGACGGAAACATCGTCGCCATCAAGCATCACTTTCATTGCATCAGGTTCACCGACGAGGTCGATGTCTGCGGTTTCAGCGATCTCGGCGATCCGGTCGATGTCCCGCAGAGGAACATTCGCCCGCGTAACGGCAAGCGCGACAGCCCGATACATCGCTCCGGTGTCGAGATAAAGCAAGTTGAGTTTTTTGGCTAACATCTTGCCGAGCGTAGATTTCCCCGCTCCGCTTGGGCCGTCGATTGCGATGATCATAAAAGTAAAAAAGTGGAAATGTGCAAAAGTGAAAAAATGTTACGCAGCAACGCATTCACTTTTTCACTATTTCACTCTTCAACTTTCTCGGTAGTTTATCAAAAACGAGTTCGTAAGACTTCTCGATGAGAGATTTTAATTCTGTTTGCTTTACGGAGTTGAGGTTCTTGATCGAGACCCATTTGTATCTCGCAACGTAGGCCGCGGGTTCGATGCCGTCGCGCTCGATCAGTTCTTCAAACTTCTCGGGAGTGCATTTTAATGATATTCCATCGCCAATGCCGTCGACGCTCGTCACGCAGAACATCTTCGCGCCAACACCGAATCAAAGATCGGCTACCCATTTGGTATCTTCCTTCGCCCTGGGAAGATACAATCAAAAGCTTCGTAATTCTTCGATGTTCATAT
>JAEUQI010000049.1 GCA_016789145.1 Blastocatellia bacterium
AGTACTCTACCACTATGCGGAAAGTACTCTACCACTTTGTCACTTTTCCGGTACCACTTTGGGTCTAGCTGTTACAGTTCGAGATAAGCTCGATATTATTTCGCAAGTTTTTGGTTTACATTGATTTGCGGATATGGCTATACTCTTTGTGATGGCGATCAGTTTTGCTGATGGTCGTTACGAAAGGTTTTTCTCGTTGAGAGAGTTTTGAAAGATTTTTGCGGGTTCGAGCACTTTCCGACCATCGGAAAAAGGTGCTCCCCAAATTTACGGCGGCCTTAAGTCAGAACGCCGTTAGAACAGATCCCTTAAGATTCAGTTTAATCGTGCTCAGAACAGCAATGGCTTGAGCACCATCAACAGAACCATAAAGCGCGGCCTCTGCTCTTACATTCTAACTCTACTCAATTCCGGAACCTTTCAAACCTCGGCTTTACAAAGCTGTAGGACTATTTACACAGAAAGGAAGTTCCATACTATATGGCAAAGGAAATGATCGTCAGCGTCAATGGACGCGAAAAGAAGATCGCAATTTTAGATAACGGCCGTGTCACCGAATTCTATATCGAACGCGGCGAAGAAAACGCCGGCGTCGTCGGCAATGTTTACAAGGGCAAGGTAATGCGTGTCCTGCCGGGCATGCAGTCGGCATTCGTCGATATCGGTCTGGAACGCGATGCGTTCCTATATGTATCAGATTTCTTTGATGAAGAAGAAGAGATCGAGCGTATCGTCGCTGATAAGTCGAAAAAATCGTCGCCCGAAGAAGCGAAGCGTGAGGCTCAAGAGCAGATCGATCGTTCGCGTATAGAACGCGAAAAGCAGATGGAATCTGCCCAAGAGATCGCCGAACCGCTCCGTGGTATTCACGACACACAAGCACCTGTCTCGGAAGAGCCAGCTGATGAAGAGGCTATTGAGGAAGAGACCCTTGAGGAAAAACCTGCCAAAAGGAGCCGCCGCGGCCGCGGCAAGAAGGGCTCGGAAGCTGCAGCCGAAGTACCTGAGATCGAGCCGATCGAGATCGAATTCGACAACTCCGGCTTCGAACGAATCGCTGACGAGGACGAAGATACCGGCGAGATGTTTAAGGACGCTTATGTTCAAGAGGCGATAATCGACCGCGTTCGCGCTGCGGAGTTTGAGATAGAGACAACGGCTGAGGCCGCTGTCGGCTCGCTCTTGGCTGAGGTTCCCACAAACGACGGTTTCGAACGTATCGCCGACGAGGAAGAAGAAGCTCCGGCTCCGAAAAAGCGCGGCCGTGCAAAGGCAAAGAAAGACGAAACCGAAGAGGAAGTCGCGGCTGAGAAGCCCGCTCCAAAGAAAAAGCCTGCGGCAAAACGCGCTGCGTCCAAAGGCAAATTTGCTAAGCCTAAGACTAAAAAGGCTGCAAAGAGCGACGCTCTCGAAGACGCCGAGGCGAGCCACAAAGAATCCGACGAGATCTCGCTGATGGCAGTACGCCGCGGAGGCCGCGGTCGCCGTCGCGGGCGCGCCAAGACCGACGAGGCGTCAGAGTTGAACGACGAGATCAATGATCTTGTCGAGAACGACGAGATCGGAACCACGCAGGTCGTTGAATTCGACGCACCTGAAGAAGTCGAGGTCAACGGCAACGTCGCCGAGCCGATCGAAGAAGCCGAATCGGCCGATCAACCGGCAGAGAACGGCGAGAATAAACAGCGTGACCGCGAGCCTCGCGACCGTAGCCGAGGTGGCCGAAACAATCGCAATCGTAATGACCGGCCGAGCGGAGACAACCGCAACGAAAGCCGCAGCGAAGGCCGTAATGATAATAGAAACGACCGCGGACGCGGCGACCGCCGTGATCGCGGACCACAGCCGTTGATCGCTGATCTGCTTAAGGAAGGGCAGGAAATCCTCGTCCAGATCGCCAAAGAGCCGATCGCCAAGAAAGGTGCGCGCATAACATCGCACATCGCTCTGCCGGGCCGATATTTGGTTTACATGCCGACGATCGAGCATCTCGGTGTGTCGCGAAAGATCGAATCGTCAAACGAACGCGGCCGCCTGCGAACGCTGATCCAACGCATTCGTCAGGACAAAGACATCACCTCGGGCGGCTTTATCGTCCGCACGGCGGGCATTGGTGTTTCTGAGGAAGACCTGCGAAACGACGCAAAGTATCTGGCGAAAATGTGGGCAGAATCTAAGAAGGCTTCGGAGAAGAAGAGGTCTCCGGCCCTCGTTCACCAAGATCTCGATCTTGTACAACGTCTGCTTCGCGATCAACTTGCCGATGATTTCGCGGCGATCCGCATCGATAACGAAGAGGAATATCAACGCACGGTCGAGTTTATACACATGATCCAGCCCCGGCTGGTCAATCGTATTAAGCTTTACACACGCGATCAACCAATCCTCGAATATTATGGGGTTCAAGAAGAGATCGAAAAGGCCCTCAAACCGCGTGTTTGGCTCAAATCCGGCGGCTATCTGGTCATTAATCAGACCGAAGCCCTGGTCGCGATCGACGTCAATACCGGCAAGTTCGTCGGCAAGGGCAACGCCCGACTCGAAGACACGATCACGCGCACAAATATGGAAGCGGTCGATGAGATCGCACGCCAAATTCGCCTGCGAGACCTCGGCGGTATCATCGTTCTGGACCTGATCGACATGGAAGACCGCCGCAACCGGCACAAGGTCGCGGACGCTTTGAAAGAAGCTCTCGCAAGCGACAAATCGCCGACTAAGGTGTTGTCTTTCAACGACTTCGGTCTGATCATCATGACCCGCAAGCGCGTCAAACAGTCGCTCGAACGCACAATGTGCGCACCGTGCGAAAACTGCGAAGGCTCCGGTTGGGTCAAATCGCCGACGACCGTCTGCTACGAGATATTGGCAGAGGCTCGCCGTCTATCAGGCTCGGTCGAAGACGTTCGCCACACCGCATTACGTGTTCATCCGGAGGTCGCGAATTCGCTCCGAGGATCCGAGCGCGAAGTTCTCGAAGAGATCGAAGCCCACCTCGGCCCGATCGACATCGCCTCCGATAAACACATCCACCAAGGCCAATTCGATTTTGCGTTCGTGTAAACAAACGCCTTGTCATTTTGAACGTAGAGGCTGCGAAAGAAATTTCGCAGCCTTTTTTTCACTACAAGGGGGATTACGGGATGAACCAAATGTGATCTCCTACGCCGTCCATAAATTGTTGCTTCTACTAACGATAGATCTACAACGATGCCAGCGCATCGTTTTCCACAGTCATGTTCGGGTACTGTAAAATGTTTTCATTAGTTCAGTGAGAATTCTTCTAATCTGCTTATGGGAACAGGTCGAACGGAATATTACCAGTCTTCAGCCTTCCAATTATTGTTGGGATTAGTTCGACGCCTCCGCGATCTCGAACCTTCGCGTATAACCATCTAAACTGCCTGAAGTAGTTCTGCTTCGTCTTCCGTGGACCTTCACCATTCAACACCCTGAACGGACATAGCATTTGCCTATTGAGCAACGTCAAAAAGGTCTTTGCTAATTTCGAGAAGTAGAGTATTTTAAAGAAAATTAATCTAAAGTAACCAACACCTGTCGACGTAATTAGCCGTGCGGGTGCTTGATGACGTTTTCCAAGGCGTGAATGGAGAATACGGGATAAAACGAGTTTCCCGAACCTTCGAAATTCTGTTGTTTGTAATGTTACTTAACGTATCGGACTTTGCCCGGACGAAAGAGTTTGCCTTAAAGGGCTGCTTACAAAGTTCCTCGGTTCCGGCGAACGGTAATTTTGATCTTGAGTTTATTCTATTCGATTTGCTGACCGGCGGCGACAGTTTTGCAACGCTCGCTCCGAGACCGGCACTAGGAAACTCGCCATCCGCCATTCAGAATTTGAATGCCGCAATAGCAGCATCGTTAATTTACGAGAG
The DNA here is from genome assembly GCA_016789145.1 of Blastocatellia bacterium. Classification (GTDB taxonomy): domain Bacteria; phylum Acidobacteriota; class Blastocatellia; order Pyrinomonadales; family Pyrinomonadaceae; genus OLB17. The sequence goes on from JAEUQI010000049.1 coordinate 3,897, forward strand.
GTTTCCATGATAGAAAATATGAAAAACTATCGTTGTTGTCTGTGGGCTGTTTTGATCGTTGTTTTTGGCTTTTCGTTAGTCTCAAACGCTCAGACGTTAAAGGCCGATTACCAGTTCCAGGGTACCTTGAATAGTTCTTTCGGAACGGTTCCGGCTCTTACGACTTTAACGGGCAGTGGGCCGGCACCGTCATTTGTAAGTGATTCGGTAGACGGATTCACCCGGCAGACGTTGCGGTTCAGCGATAACGGAGGTGTTGCGATAAACAACATCGGCGCGATCGTGCCGCAGAACGCGTTTACGCTGGCGATAGTCTTTAGTCTAGACGATATGTCCAACCGTAGGCGGTTTTTCGATGTTTCCGGCGGGACTAGCGCGGATGGTCTCTTCTTCCTAAATGGCCGTCTCGAACCCGAAAGTACATCGAACCTCGCAATGCTGAATAGTGCTTACTCTCAAATCGTGATCGTTCGAACCGGCGCCGGCCAAGTGCTCTACTACCGCGACGGTGAATTGCGTTTCACCGATTCCGACGATGGAGCACCTCTCCCGAACGGGATCAGATTCTTTCAGGACTACGTCAATAATCCGTTACTATTTTCGGCCGGTAACGTTGCTCGGATCAGGCTTTGGGATGCTCCCCTCTCGCAGATCCAGATAAATGCGCTTGACCGAGTGCCGGAGGTGCCGAACGGCGACATGCATGTGACGTTCATTTCATCCCGCAATGGCGGACTGACTGAGCAATATCGAATGAATGCCGACGGCACATCGCAGGTACGTCTAACCAACAATCAAGTAAACGATGTCAGTTCGAAGTTTTCGCCTGACGGCACAAAGCTCGTTTATCAGCGGCGGCAAGCAGTCGCGAGCGACCCTCAGCAGATCTGGATAATGAATGCCGATGGTTCAAATCAGACACGGCTGACGAACACGACCACGAATGACATAAGCGCTTCGTGGCGGCCGGATGGGCAAAAGATAATATTCTCACGCTGCGATGTGAATATCGTTTGCGATCTATACACGATGAATCCTGATGGATCGGATCAGCAGCCGATAACCGCGGCGAACACAGCGTTTGACGAAGACCAAGCGAAGTTCACGCCAAATGGTCAGAAGATAGTCTTTATATGTCGGGACGCGAGTAGCAACTATCAGATATGCGTTGCAAATGCAGATGGCACTAATCGCCAGGTCATTACGAATACTGTCGCACCGCTGGTGAGTCAGCTTGTTGAGATCTCGCCTGACAGTCAGAAGCTGGTATTTGTACGAAATTCGACCACTATTGCCGGAACAGCGGGCGAAGATATTTACACTGTGAACATCGATGGTTCCAATGTTGTGAACATCACAAATAACGCAACCCGCGACACTACGCCGATGTGGTCGCCGGACGGTACCAAGATAATGTTCTCGGCATCGCGCGCTGGCGGTATCGGTGATATCTGGATAATGAATGCCGATGGTTCCAACCCGGTTCGTATAATGCGAAATTCGGCTGACGACAGGCTATCAGATTGGTATCGACCGCAAACCGCGAGCCGTCGCTCACCTTTTGATTTCGACGGCGATCAAAAGACGGACTTGAGTGTTTTCCGGCCGAATGGGGCTTCGTCTGAATGGTGGTGGAATCGGTCTTCTAATGGCGGGAACTCGGCTGTAGTATTCGGTGCGAACACGGACACGATCGTTCCGGCTGACTATACGGGCGATGGGAAGACCGACGTAGCATTCTGGCGTCCGTCGAACGGGAACTGGTTCGTTTTGAGGAGCGAAGACTTCTCGTTCTTTGCAGCACCGTTCGGTGCCAATGGTGACGTGCCTGTTCCGGGAGACTATGACGGCGACGGCAAGTCCGACCTGGCAGTGTTCCGTCCGGCAACGCTGAACTGGTTCATCAACAAGTCATCGGGCGGCACTGACATCCTTACGTTCGGAGCAACGGGCGACAAGCCTGTTCCGGGAGACTTCGACGGCGACGGCAAGGCTGACATCGCGGTCTATCGGCCGACCGGTTCGCAAGGGCCCGGAGCGTCGGAATGGTGGGTACGTAGAAGCTCAAACGGCGTAGTATTCGCACTACAATTCGGTTCATCGACCGACAAGGCAGTTCCGGGCGATTACACCGGCGATGGCAAGACAGATGTCGCGTTCTGGCGGCCGTCGAACGGCAACTGGTTCGTGCTGAGAAGCGAAGACCTATCGTTCTTCGCGTTCCCGTTCGGAGCCAACGGCGACACTGTGGTTCCGGGCGACTACGACGGCGACGGCCGTTGGGACGCAGGCGTATTCCGCCCATCGAACAACACCTGGTTCGTCCAACGCTCGACAGCCGGCACCCTGATCCAACAATTCGGCACCACCGGCGATCTGCCGCTGCCGAATGCGTACGTAAGGTAGTAGGACAGGCTGCCGAGCCTATCGTACAAAAACAACAGACACGAATGAGAATTCTCGTTCGTGTCTTTTTCGTGTTGGTTCGTGGTTAAATATTGCATTTATTTGCTAAACTCGACGGTTTGATGCAGGCTCTTTGGGACAAGCTTAAGACCACGCTCGAGATGATCAAGTTCGAACACACGCTGTTCGCGCTTCCGTTCGCGTTCCTCGGGGCGATCTTGGCGGCGAACGGTCTGCCGACGTGGCAGCAGGTTGTCTGGATCACGGTCGCGATGGTCGGTGCACGGTCGGCGGCGATGACTTTTAATCGCATTGTCGATCGCGATGTCGATGCTGCAAATCCACGCACGGCGAATCGCGAGATCCCGAGCGGCAAGCTTTCGATCGGTTTTGCGTGGGCATTTCTTTATGTTTCGATCGGTGTTTTTCTTCTCGCATCTTATTCATTGAATTGGCTTACTTTCGCCCTCTCGCCGGTCGCGTTGATAGTCGTGCTCGGTTATTCATACGCCAAACGATTCACGGCGTTTGCTCATGTCTTTCTCGGACTTGCTCTTGCAATATCGCCGTCCGCCGCGTGGATCGCTGTTCGCGGTTCGCTCGACGAAGAAGTGCCGCTGCTACTGTCTCTGATGGTGCTGATGTGGACAGCAGGCTTTGATGTGTTGTATGCGTGCCAGGATTCGGATTTTGACCGAAAGGCCGGACTGCATTCGATACCGGCTCGCTTTGGCATCGCACGATCGCTTTGGATCGCGAGACTGTTCCACTTTCAGGCATTCATCGTATTGTTACTGCTGTATCTTGCGTCCGGATTGGGCTGGCCTGCACTCGTCGGCGTCGGCATTGTCGCTGCACTTCTCGTTTATCAACACACGCTGGTCAAGGCGAATGACCTGACGCGACTTAATGCCGCATTCTTCACGACCAATGCCTTTGTCAGTGTGATCCTATTGGCATCATTCGGAACCGCCGTGTTTCTGCCAAAATGAAACCGCTTCTCGACATTGTCAGTCTCGAACTCAAAAGCCGCCTAATGGCCGACGGCCGTCGACGCACGTACGACGAAAATACGATCGTCTTTGAACGCGGAGACGCAGCCGATCATTTGCCGATAGTGATATCCGGTTCGGTAAAGATGATCCGTATGCCGGAGCCGGGCAAGGAGATAATTATAGGGACATTTCACGCCGGAGAAATGTTTGCCGTGCCGCCTGTATTCGACGGAGAGCCGTACCCTTCGACCGCGATAGCGACCGAACGGACGGAGTTGCTACAGATCAAACGAAACGATTTCCTTAAGTTGATTAGTGAGTCGCCGGAGTTTGCTTTCCAAGTGATCGCTTGGACGTGCGAGATGCTGCGCGAGAAAACGTCAATGATCCGAACGCTATCGACTGCCTCGCCGGAACATCGAGTTGGCCGCATTCTACTAAAATTAGTAGCGGAATCGAGCACAGGATCTCCGGTTCGAATTGGCATTCGCCGCCAGGATATCGCGGAAATGGCTGGCATTACGACCGAAACATCGATTCGCGTGATCAGACGTTTTGCGGATCAAGGGCTGGTTCGCATCGTTCGCGGAAAGATAATCATCGACGCTATCGAGCCGATCCAAAAGCTTCTTCGCGGTTAGCGATCACTTCCAGATTCTCCTGAAATCGAGACGCGATCGCGTGAGCTCGCATCTTGATAAATTCCGCCTTTGTGCCTGCAAATTTCTCATCTACTGACGTCACGAACAACTCAAGCCATCGAACAAAATGCTGAGCTTCAAGCTCCGATCTGAGATGAAGTTGACGGTGAACCCCTAAAGGGTTGCGTCCGCGATCGGCATAGCCGCCCGTTCGAAACAGCAGTGTCTCCCAAAAATCGCCAATGATCGGCAGATGCGATCTCAGATCAAGGTGTGCGACCTCGGTGAAAATGTAGCCGATGACGTCGTCCACTAAGGCTCGCTCGTAAAAATTCTGCATCAGCAGATCGATGTCGTGGCGGTTCTCAATGTCCGGTTTCATTGTGTTCCCCTGAGATCATTCGTCGCGTTGTCGAAACGCCTAAGATCGCCAACGAGATCAATTTAATTGCGTCGAACACGATGTAAATTATGTGCAAGTTTGAAAACGGCGATGCAGTTCCCGCGATAACTTGATCAGTTCGGACGTTTAGCATTGGCAGTATCCAGACGGTTTCGAGGAGCAAGATAAGAAATGCTGTGCCGAATGTTATCGACATTGTTCGCGAATTAGTGCGTTCGCGCACAAATCCGAACAGCAGCAGAAGAGCACATACGATCTCCATCTTATTAAGCGTGAAGAAAACGAGACGCCCGATGCCCAATCCCAGCGGGATCGTTATACCGGGAGCCCGAAACTTGAGCGGTGCCTCCATGAATGAGATGGCCATCACCATCCCAAACCACACGAAAGGCACCGCTACTTTTACGGTTTTCGTAAACATAGAATTAGACGGCTGCCGACTTTATGGGTTCCCCTTTCGTAACCATTAGTTTGATCGCGAACCATACGAAAGCAACCGCTCCGACCGCGAATATCGTATCGCCAAACAATCGCATCCAACGCAGATTTTGCATCAGCGGCGTCTGCATAAATTCCGGGCTGCGAGCCGACCAATAGCCGTAAGCGACCGATTGATACGTTTGTAGCAATCCGATCGGCAGCAGGCTCAAAAGCATCTCCATCAGCATTCCGATGTTGATCGTCCAGAATGCAAACGCGAGCAATTTCGTATTCCACTCACGCTCGGGCTGCATCGCACGCATACAGAAAAGCAACAGTCCTAAGCCGAGTGTACCGTAAACTCCGTAGAGTGCTCCGTGGGCGTGAACAGCCGTCGTGTTTAGCCCTTGCATATAATAGAGTGCGATCGGCGGATTGATCATAAATCCAAAGATGCCCGCACCGACCAGATTCCAAAACGCCACAGCGACGAAAAAGTAAACAACCCATTTGTACTGAGCGAGCCATGGTCGCGACTTGGAATGCCGTATGTGATCGAATGCCTCGTAGCCGACGAACACAAGCGGCACTATCTCTAATGCGCTAAATACAGAACCAAACGCCAGAGCGATCGTCGGCGTGCCGGCAAAATACAGGTGATGCAAAGTGCCGATAATGCCGCCGCTCAGATAAATCGAGCCGGAAAGCAATGAGGCCTGAGCCGCGTGCTCTGCCTTGATGACTTTTAGCCTTGCAAACAGAAACGCGATGACAACCGTCGCAAATACCTCGAAAAAGCCTTCGACCCAAAGGTGCACGACCCACCAACGCCAATACTCAACAACCGTCAAATGTGAGCGCATTCCCCAAAACAATCCGGGAGCGTAGAACAATGCGATGCCCGCGGTCGTCGCCATGAATAGCGTTATCAGTGATTTATTTGAGCCCTCACGACGCAACGCAGGTATCGCGGTTCGAGCAATTAGAAACAGCCACAGCAACAGCCCGACAAACAAAGCAGCCTGCCAAACGCGACCAAGATCGACGTATTCGTAACCTTGATGCCCGAACCAGAACCACATATCGCCCGTGCCGAGCTTGTGCATCACGCTCATCCACTGTCCGCCCATCGAACCGAGCACGACGATCAGCAATGCAATGAATAATACATCGACGCCAAGCTTTTGAAACTTTGGTTCCTTGCCGCAGATGTATGGCCCGATGTAGAGCCCCGCGGCGAGCCACGCAGTTGCGATCCAGAAAATACCGAGCTGCGTGTGCCAAGTTCGCGAAACTACATACGGCAGATAATCAGCGAGCGGAAAGCCGTAAAATCCGCCGCCTTCGACACCGTAATGGGCAGTGACAATGCCCATGATGATCTGCAACAAAAATAGTAATGAGACGACCAGGAAATATTTGACCGTCGCCTTTTGCGAAGGCGTCAGAGTCTCGCCGATCAGCGGATCGGTGTCGGGAGCGTCGCTCGATTCAGTTTCCTTTCGCCAACCTGCATAGAACCAAACCATTGCCCCGATACCCGCGATCAGCATGATCACACTGACGCCGGTCCAAACGATCGCCGAACTCGTGGGCACATTGCCGACCAGAGGTTCTGAAGGGAAATTGCTCGTGTACGAGATCGTGTTGTCAGGCCGATTTGCCGCTGATGCCCACGCCGTCCAAAAGAAGAACGACGTCATTGCACGGAGTTTTACAGGATCAGATTGAGCATTCTTTTGGATCGCATAGTCCTTATTTCCATTTGCGAACACGTCAGTGTAGTGCTTCAGAATGTCTTCGAACGCCTTTATACGCAACGGATCGACGGTGATCTTGGCGGTCGCCGGATCGTAAGTGTTCTTGCGTACGGTGTCCTGCAAACGCTGTCTGAGGACGGCTTGCTGTTCGCTCGACGCGGCGTCGTAGGCACGACCAAATTCGGCGGTCGACCATGTATTTAGGATGAACATGCTCTCGCGATGCAGATAATCCGCTGTCCAATCGGGCGCGACATATGAGCCGTGTCCCCAGATCGACCCAACCTGCATTCCGCCCATTGCCTGCCACACATTTTGGCCGTCCAATATCTGCTCAGGGCCGATCATCACTGTTCCGTCGACTGAGACGACCTCTTTTGGTATCGGCGGAGCCTGTCTAAATATTTCGCTGCCGATCCAGCCGAGTATCGCGAACGACACTAAAAAAACCAGCCCAAGAATGATCCATAATCTCTTCATTACACACCTCACATTTCGGCGAACCGTCTCGCCAACAAAAAATTTGAAAGCGTGACCTAGTTGTCACTGCGAAACTTCGACACGATCAAATGCAGGCCCTCGGCAGCGGTTACTTCGTGATAAATGTCTGCTTCGAGCGTGATAAATGTGCCGGTTTGTAGCTCCTGCGAATCTTCGAGCTCTTCGCCCGCATTGAATTGCCCGCTGCCGGCTAGGCACAGCACCGTTATCGGCACATCAGCTTTGTGTCGTTTTAGAACGGCATTCTTGCCAAGCTTTAGTTCAACCACTAACCGAGCCGGCGCGTCGAGCAGCCGATCCACCGTTACCGCTGAGTCTTCGGCACCGCTGAAACCGAACTCCAGATCCTTGATCAATTTGATATTTTTCATTACTTTTTCCCCGTTCAACGCTTTCAACTTACGTCTGTTTCGGCTTACAAAAAATGATTACGGTCATAAAGCTGTATAATTTTCGAGATGAAGATGAACCTGAAAGACCACGTTGCCGAGATCACCAAGCGGCTCAAAAAGCTGTATCCGAATGCCGCGGTCGAGCTTGATTACGGCACTGCATTCGAACTGATGGTCGCGTCGATCCTCGCCGCGCAGAATACCGACGTCAACGTGAACAAACTCACGCCCGAGCTGTTCCGCAAATACCGCACGCCGCAGGATTATCTCGACGTGCCGGTCGAGGAACTCGAACGCGACATTTACGCCTCCGGCTTCTTTCGGCAAAAGGCGAAGTCGATCCGCGCCGTGTCGCAGATGTTGGTCGATGAATTTGGCGGCGAGATGCCGCAAACGATGGAAGATATGCTGCGGCTGCCGGGCGTTGGGCGAAAGACGGCGAACGTCGTGCTCGGCGAGGCATTTGGCATCGCAGCGGGCATCGTTGTTGATACGCACAACATTCGCCTGTCACGATTGCTCGGCATTTCCGAGCAAAAGAACGCTGACAAGATCGAACGCGAGCTGCTCGATCTCGTCCCTAAAAAAGATTGGATCAAATACAGCCAGCTGATCACATGGCACGGCCGCCGCGTTTGCAATGCCAAAAAGCCAAACTGCGGCGGCTGCGTACTCTCCGATCTCTGCCCTTCGGTTCAGGCAAGTTAGTTAAAACTGGTCGGATCAGGCATCGGCGCCGACAGCGTGATGTCGATGAATTCCTTCATCAACTGGTCCGTGCCTTTGCGAAACTTGTAGATCTGCTCGAACCGCGACTTCGCCTCGTTCAGCTTCGGATCTTTTGTGGTCTCTGCCATTCTTACGCTTCTGGCATACGCGTCCAACATCAGATCGACGCATTTTTCGATCCGAGCCTTGTCCGCATTTTCCTTGGTCAGCTTTTCGTAGACCTGCTCGTAATAATATGCGACGAAAAAGAACGGCTCGATCGTCTTGCGAATATTCGATTCGTATTTCGTAGCCTTCCACATATAGCCGGCCGCTGACTTGAGGTCAGTGCTCTGCAAAGCCGACGCGTTGAAATAATTCAACCAAGCAAGCGTGTCGTCTTTTGCGGTGAACGGCGAGAAATTAGGCGGCAGCTTGCCGGCCTCGATCAGCTCGATCGCCCGCTTCGAATATGTGACGACCATCGGTGCGTACGCCTTGTCGCCCGCCGCCGTGGCATTAAATGCTGCATACGCGAGGTTGATCACGACTGCAGTATTCTCCGGCTGAACGGCCAAGATCTCTTTGCCGAACGATTCGGCATCGGCGATCTTTTTCGCATCGACTGCCTTGAGAAAGCTGCTCTGCCTGTAATCTTCAGCAAACTTCTTGACCTTTGTCGTATTCTCGTCCTTCTCTTCGCCAAAGCGCGAGATATATTCCTTGGCGATCACGTAAGACTTCGCATCGTCCTCAGGCGTGTTCGATTTCAACAAGACCGAAAGCTCTTTCAGCAGGTCATTCTTCGACTTCTGCTTCTGGCCAAACGCCGTCAGCCCCAAAGCCGCCATCAACATCGTAAGGAGCAAAAACTTAAAAAATTTAGTAGAAAATCGCATCCGAAAATTTTAACATTTCAAACCAATTCGCTCATCCAAACCAGGCGATATTTGCGGAAAACTTTCTGCCAAAACGTGATCAACCACCTCAGCCAAAAAAAGGAGGAAGGCGAGCAATCCTCCCGCTCTTCGGTTCGATAGTGATCCCAAAAGAGCGGGAGCAGTGCTCGCCTTCCTTACTGCCTTATTCCTATGAGTGTTCCCCGTTTTTAAGTTCTCAGTTCTGAGTTCACCGTTCAGGGTTCTCCGTTTTCAGTTCTCCGTTCTCAGTTTATCTCACGTATGCATTCGGCAACGGCAGGTCGCCTGTCGTGCCGAATTGTTGGATCAGTGTGCCGGCTGTCGAGCGTTGGATGTACCAAGTGTTGTTCGACGAACGGAATACGCCCGCGTCGTTACGCCCGTCACCGTCGTAGTCTCCAGGAACAGGCGTGTCCGTCGAGACACCGAACGGGAATCCGAAGAATGAGTTGTCTTCGCTTCTCAGCACGAACCACTCGCCCGAACTTGGCCGCCAGAACGCCACATCGGCCTTGCCATCGCCCGTGTAATCACCAACCACAGTCTTGTCCGTCGGCGACCCAAACTGATAAGCCACCGTCCCAGCCGAACTCCGCATCAACCACCATTGGCCCAAACTAGGACGATAGATCGCGATGTCAGCCTTACCGTCGCCGTCATAATCAGCATTCACTGGAACATCGCCACTAACACCAAACTGTTGAATGGTCGTCCCACCATCACCCGATCGTTGAATGTACCAAGTAGTATCCGAACCGCGGAAAACAGCCGCATCAGCCTTCCCATCAGCATCATAATCCGCCGGCACCGGCGTATCACCATTCGCCCCAAACGGAAACGCATAGAACGAATTGTCCTCGCTCCTCAACACATACCAAAACCCCGTGCTCGGTCGCCAAAACGCCACATCAGTCTTACCGTCGCCGGTATAGTCACTGGGGACGATGGTGTCGGTCGATGTGCCGAACGTTACCGCCGTGCTTCCACCATCGTTACTTCTGTGAAACCACCATTGACCCAAGCCCGGCCTAAAGACCGAAAGATCAGTCTTGCGGTCTCCATCAAAATCAGACAGCGTTTCAATCCGATTTCCGACGAAATTGGCAAAGGTATTAGCATTGAGACTAGAAATTGTCCTATTACGAGGTCTGATGGCATATCCATCCTTTTGTGGTGTGATGATAAACGAGTTCCCAGCGATCAGACTATTAAAATGATAGAACCCAGAGGCATCGGTCGTAGCCGAACCGGAAGCTGATCCGCTCAACTGAACGGTAACACCATTCAACCCATTTCCGTCGTTATCTAGAATAAACCCGCTTATTGAGAAGGTTGTTGGAACACTCGCGGTAAAGAAGATGCCGCCATAGTGGCGATCCAGCGAGTAAATGTACTGGATCGAGGGGTTGAATGTGTAAGCTGCGCTGACGGGCCGGATCTGATAATCACTCCCCGCATTAACGCTTTCAAACGAGTATATCCCGTTATTGTCAGTAAAGACCGAAACATTCTGTCCACCGGTAAGGTCGACACGAATGCCTGATACTCCAACCCCTGCGTTGTTCAGGACCCGCCCACTGATGGAAAACTGAGCCAGCCCTCCTACAAAGTTCGAAATCTGGTTTCCCGGAAGTGTGTCAAATGTCCGCGATGCAGGTGTAAAGGAATAGAAGGTTCGCGAAGGTGTAACGGTATAATTCCCATTTGCTAGCAGGTTTGGGAAGTTGTACATGCCGTTTTGGTCAGTGATAGCGGTTACAGTTTGAGAACCGGTGAGACGTACAGTAACTCCGGAAATCGGATTTCCGGAACCGTTCACAACTTGTCCTCCAATTGAATACAAGGGCACGCCGGTAAAATTGACTGACGCTTGATCGCTTAAGACCCTTTTTAATAGACGATTTGTCGGTGTAAAAACAAGACTTGAATCCGTTGGAACGACTCGAAAATTCCCGCCCGACAGCAATGAACCGAACTGATAATTCCCGTTCGCATCGGTCAGTGTAGTTTTCGTCTGGGAACCATAGAGGGATATAGTTCGATTTCCCAAAGCAGCTCCCGCATTGTCAATTAGTTGGCCGGAGACAGAATACGATGGCCCTGAGGGAGTGTAGTTATAATAGATCGTTCCGTAGAATGCAGGTGAAAAGCCTTCACAATGCTGTTCAAATGTAGCAGCAAATCTATTGATGCGGACAGGCGTGACGGTAGTGTCGAAGTCCGCGTCATGGACGGTGAAGTTACCTGAGAGCTGATTACACCCGCGTCCGTTTCCGCTGATACTCAACCCCGGTGTGGTGGTTTCAAACGGATAACGAATCGCGTTGTTGTAGAATCCCGGGACTATTCCCGTGCCAATCTTTCGAGTCGAAAATTGGATCGACCAATTTTCATCCGATGTAGTAAATATAAAGCTAACCGTATCGATGATACCGTTAGCATTACCTGACGATGCTGTTGGATTATAAACCCCGACTCCAGGCTGATAATAGTAGTTTCTTCCGGCGCCGATGTAATCTCCTGCGTCGCTCGTCATAGACAGCTCTGTCGTAGCTTGTGGAGAAGTAAAATCGGCATTCATCTGAGCAGATATGATTGGCCCTTCCGCAAAAGCAATCGCGGCGACAATTGCGAATAGAGTGTTCAACAGAAAGGTGTGTGGAGCTTTGGTCATGTGAATTCTCCGAGTCGTCGCCAATACATGAAGTGCTTTTCAGCGGTTTTTGAAGTATTTCTTGGGACGAATTGACTGATAGGTTTGATTCGGAATCGGGAGCCAATGTGGTAATTACAGTTGCCAAACATTCACTTCCAAAAACGATAATACCAAACAAAAGGTGAATGCTCAACAAGGTTTTTCGACGCTAAGCTTTTCGCGCGTCGACGACGCCCAAACTAATGCACTCAACTTTGTGCGAGTTGTGTTTTCAGCTCGATTGGTTGTCTCCATCCTCGATTTACCCAACAAGCCTTGCTCAAATCAAGGCTCATTACGAATTGATCCTCGGTTTCGGTGCTTCGGTAGTCCGCGCGTCGAGTAAGGCTGGGCGCGTGACGAGGTTGATATTGTGGGTGTTGTTGATGTTTTTGACGAAGTGGTGGTTTTATATGGGAGCGGAAATCGCTCGAAAAAGACCTCTACCACTTTGGGCAAATTACTGTACCACTCTGCGGAAAGTACTCTACCACTTTGACACTTTTCCGGTACCACTTTCATGTTTTCTGTTACAGATTTTTAAACTTGACAACAACACACTCAAGTATTATTCTCTCTACATGCTCAAGTAGCCGCACTGCGAATGCTCGGGCACGCAATTATAGGTTAGGGAGATATTATTATGGGCAAAATTATTGGAATTGACCTCGGGACGACCAACTCGGTCGTTGCCGTGATGGAAGGCGGCGAGCCTGTAGTTATTACAAATAGCGAAGGCGGCCGCACGACGCCTTCGGTCGTGGCGTTTACTAAGGACGGAAATCGTCTGGTCGGCCAGGTCGCAAAGCGTCAGGCCGTGACGAACCCTGAGAATACGCTGTATTCGATCAAGCGTTTTATGGGACGCAAGTTTGACGAGGTCGGTGACGAGATCAAACAAGTGCCCTATAAGGTGGAAAAGGCTTCGAACGGAGACGTTCGCATCGACGCTGAGGGCAAGCAGTACAGCCCACCGGAAGTCGCCGCGATGGTCCTGCAAAAGCTCAAGCAGTCTGCCGAAGATTATCTTGGATCGAAAGTCGATCAGGCCGTAATTACTGTGCCTGCTTACTTTAACGACGCTCAGCGACAGGCGACCAAAGACGCCGGCAAGATCGCGGGACTCGAAGTTCTGCGTATCGTCAACGAGCCGACAGCGGCTGCGTTGGCATACGGTTTGGACAAGAAAAAGGACGAGGTCATCGCAGTTTTCGACTTTGGTGGCGGTACTTTTGACATCTCGGTACTTGAGGTTGGCGAAGGCGTTGTCGAGGTAAAATCAACCAACGGCGACACGCACCTCGGTGGTGATGACGTCGATGAGGTCCTTGTGGCTTGGATCATTGATGAGTTTAAAAAAGACCAGGGCATCGATCTGCACAACGACAAAATGGCGTTGCAGCGTCTGAAAGAAGCCGGCGAAAAAGCAAAGGTCGAGCTCTCAAGCGCGATGGAGACTGAGATCAACCTGCCATTTATCACGGCTGATGCCTCAGGGCCGAAGCACCTCGTGATGAAGCTCACGCGTTCGAAATTCGAACAGCTCGTCGAGCCGGTTCTCAAAAAGCTCATGCCGCCGGTCGAACAGGCCATCAAAGACGCCGGCCTGACCGCGAAAGATATCGAAGAGATCGTGCTCGTCGGCGGTTCGACGCGTATTCCTAAGGTCCAGGAAATGGTCAAGGAATACTTTGGCAAGGAACCGAACAAATCGGTGAATCCGGACGAGGTCGTAGCTCTCGGAGCGGCTGTTCAGGCTGGCGTTCTGGGCGGCGAGAAGACGGATATTCTGCTGCTCGACGTGACGCCTCTGAGCCTCGGAATCGAGACTTTAGGCGGTGTTTCGACGCCGATGATCCAAAAGAATACGACCATTCCGACGCGTAAATCTGAGATCTTCTCTACTGCCTCGGACAATCAGACGTCGGTCGAGGTCCACGTTCTGCAGGGCGAACGCCCGATGGCGGCGGACAATAAGACGCTCGGCAAATTCCACCTCGTCGGCATCCCGCCGGCACCGCGTGGCGTGCCGCAGGTCGAGGTCACATTCGACATCGACGCCAACGGCATCGTCAACGTGTCTGCCAAAGACGTCGGCACCGGCCGCGAGCAGAAGATCACGATCACAGCTTCGTCAGGTCTGTCGAAAGAAGAGATCGACAAGATGATGAAAGACGCCGAGTCGCACGCCGGTGAAGACGAGAAGAAAAAGGCAGCGATCGAAGCCCGAAACCGCCTTGACGGCCTAGTTTACAGCGTCGAAAAAACGATGTCTGAGAACAAGGACAAGCTCGATGCAACCGCAGCCGGCGATATCGAATCCGCTATCGCAGAATCGAAAACAGCTCTCGCTGGCGACGATGTCGATGCGATGAACAACGCGTTCGACAAGCTGCAGACGGCTTCGCACAAGCTAGCCGAGGTTCTCTATAGCCAAACCGCCCAAGGCGGCGATGCAACCGACGAACAAGCTGCGTCAGCCTCGGCAAGCGGCGACGGCGGATCAACCGCTTCGGCAGAAGATGGCGACGTCATAGATGCTGAATACGTTGATGTAGAGGAAGATAAGAAATACTAGCTCGACCTAAAAGCGACGAGGGGCGAGGGACAAACTGAATTCGGTTTTGCCTCTCGTCCCTCTTCCCTTTACACTTTTGTCTGATCTGAGATGGCCAAAAAGGACTATTACAACATACTCGGCGTTAAGAAAGACGCGAAGGCTGATGAGATAAAGAAGGCCTATCGACGGCTCGCGCGTAAGCACCATCCGGACGTTAATCCGAATGACAAAGTCGCCGAGGACAAGTTCAAGGAAGTCCAAGAGGCTTACGACATCTTGTCGGACGATAAGAAGCGTAAGGTCTTTGATCGGTTTGGCTACTACGCGGACAATCTCGATGTGAACTCGCCGTTCGGCGCCGGAGCCTCGAGTGGAGCCGGGCCGACGGGCGGTTTTGATTTTTCGGGATTCGATTTTTCTACCGGACCTAGCGGCGGCGGCGGTTCGAGTTTCCGGGATATTTTTTCGGATCTTTTCAGCGGTGGCGGCGGCGCGAGAACGCAGCCTGAGGCTCCGCGGCCGGTGCCTCGAAAGGGGCGTGATATCGAGATTCCATTGGCGATGAGCTTTGAAGAAGCCTTTACCGGAATGACGACAAACATCACTGTGAACCGCAGCGAACAATGCTCGCGTTGTAACGGCGCGGGTGATATCGGCGGTCCGATAGTTGTTTGCACTACGTGCAAAGGCAGCGGCCAGGTGATGAAAACCGGCGGCAGATTGCAGTTCTCACAGCCGTGCTCCGACTGCGAAGGTACGGGCCGACGCCGCGAACCGTGTAGTCTATGCCAGGGCAAAGGAACAACGCCTAAGAGCGAGCAAGTAAAGATCAAGATACCAGCCGGTGTGGATACTGGTTCGCGCGTGCGAATTCCGAAGAAAGGCCACGGCGGCCGCCTAGGTGCCGAGCCAGGCGATCTGTTTATCGTCACGAACGTCGGTAAACACAAGTTTCTCGAACGCAAAGGCGACAATATATATGTGACAGTGCCGATCTCAGTTCCTGAGGCCGCTCTCGGAACAAAGATCGAGGTTCCGACGGTCGAGGGGCGGGCACAGCTCAGAATTCCGCCGGGAACTGAATCAGGACAGAAGTTTAGATTGCGGGAACGCGGATTTCCAAGCTTGAGAAATCCGTCACTTCGCGGAGATCAGTTCATCGAAGTAAAGATGACCCTCCCAAAAGTTATCTCGGAGGAAACGAAAGAGGTTCTAAGGCAGTTTGAGAAGTTGAATAGCGAAAGTCCGAGAAAGGCGATCGGTTTGGAATGAGAAAGAAAGTCCGAACATACACGATCAGTGCCGTTGCGGAGATGTACGACATCCATCCGCAAACGCTAAGATTGTACGAACGCGAAGGCCTGCTCAAACCGTCGCGTTCGGTCGGCAACACGCGCCTATATGAAGACGGCGATCTCGAGCGGCTTGAAGTCATTCTATCGCTGACCCGTGACCTTGGCGTAAATCTCGCTGGCGTAGAGATCATACTGAATATGCGTTCGAAGATGGACGAAATGCAGCGTGAATTTGAGCGATTCTTTGAATATCTCCGCAATCACGCCGGCGAATTCTCGCGACCGCAAGCTGCGGACGAAGGTTCGGAGGCTCTTATTCCGATATCACGATTTCGTGTAACCCGCACGCGAAACTAAACTTACTGCGAATATACATCACCTTGCAAAACCGTTAATTTCAAAGCGGTTTCGTTGCTTTTGCGCGTGTTTTGGGCTACGATTTTCAATCGATTTGTATTTTAGGAGTTTACTTATGATCAGAAGATTTGCGCCGTTCGCAGCCGTTTTTGCGATGGTCGTAATTAGCGTTTTCAGCATCGCGGCCCAAGACCTCGACGATGTGACAATTTCAGGGCGTCTGACCGACAGCAATGGTCTTGCTGTCGTTGGCGCGACGGTTACGGCGACAGAGACCGCGACCGGCACCGAGCGTAGCGTTGTCACCGACGATGATGGCCGCTACCGTTTTCTTAAGCTAAAGCCCGGCAGCTACAAGATCAAAGCCGCCGCAACCGGCTTCGGCATCCAGGAAACGCCCGTATTTACGACCATTTCAGCCGATAACGCCGTCCGCGATTTCAAACTATCGCCAGCCGACGTCAAGGCGGAACAGGTGGTCACCGTTACCGATGACGACGCTCCGCTTGTCGATACGACAAGGACGATCGTCGGAAGTTCGATTACGGAACGCGAGATCGAAGAAATACCTAATAGCGGCAGAAACGCCCTAGACTTGGTACTTACGCTTGGAGGAACTGCTGAAGAGCAGCTTTCGACACGCGACCTGGCAGAGGACCGCGGCCAACGCGGCTTGAGCGCACCGGGAACTACGCCCGAAGAATCTGGCATTTTTGGTATTTCGGGTGGAGCCGCATACTCGAATAACATCACCATTGACGGACTTGATAATAACGACGACCGTGGAGCCAGCTTCCGATTTCAGCCATCGCTAGAATCGATTAGCGAGGTTCAGGTGATCAATAATCAGTTCTCAGCCGAGTACGGACGTGCATCCGGCGGGCGCATCAATCTGCGAACTCGAGGCGGTTCGAACAGATTTCGCGGTCGTGCATTTTACTTCTTCCGCGATGATAACTTGAACGCCAACACCTGGAACAACAACCGCAATGGTATTGCTCGACCACCGCTCAGAAACCACAATCCGGGCTTTACGTTTGGCGGTCCTATTGTTAAGAACAAGCTCTTTTTCTTCACGTCGTACGAGTACGACAACATCGCGGATACCACCGTTCTAGACGCTTGGGTGCCTCTTGGTTTCCAAAACCCCGCATTTCCATTGCCTGCTCCGACCAATCCGAACGAGACGTTCAACATAACTCAGACGGTAAACGGCCAGCCTCAAACTGTAACTGTTGCTCGCTACATTGTTCCGACCGATACACCTGCGAAAAAGCACCTTTTCACGGGACGCGGAGATTGGACGATCAATAACGCACAAAATTTGACGGTAAGCTACCAGCTTGGCCGTTCGAATGACCTAAGAGCTTTCAGCGGCACCAACCGCATTGCAGATTCGTTGATCGGGCGTGTGCGTAATACAGATGCGATCAACGCGACACACAACTGGGTCATTTCGCCCTCAGTTGTGAATCAAGCGAGGTTCCAGTATTCGACGCTCAAGCCAAGTTCGGCACAAGATGCAGGTGCGGCCACGTCTGCAGTGTTGGTCACATTCACCGGCCCGACAGGTCAGGGCGGAACGCAGGTCTTCGGTTCATCGACAAACTCGAGCGACCGAACTGAGACGCGTTGGCAGTTTCAAGATAGTATGAGCGTTCTCAAGGGGCCGCACACATTTCGCTTTGGGGTCGATTATCAGCATATCGATGCCGTATACACTGACCGATTTGACGCAACTGGAACGTATACTTTTGGTAACTTCTACTTTTTCAGCATCAATTCACCTTCACGATACCAACAGAATTTCAACACAACTTCTGAGGTCAAGAACAACTATGTAGGTGTTTTCTTTCAACATGATTGGCGAGTTAAGAGCAATTTCTCGTTGAATTTGGGTCTCCGATACGAACGCGAATCCGTGCTCGCTGACAATAACAACTTCGGGCCAAGAGTCGCGTTTGCCTGGAATCCATTTAAGAAATCGGACAAAACCGTTATCCGTTTTGGCGCAGGTATCTTTTACAACCGCGTCCTCCTTCGAACCATTGACGACTATACGGCAGATTCAGGTTCACTTCGTCTGGACACAAACAGTTTGAATGTGCCGACAGGAGTCACGGTCGATCTTGCCGTCGTTAGAGC
Organism: Blastocatellia bacterium; assembly: GCA_016789145.1. GTDB lineage: Bacteria > Acidobacteriota > Blastocatellia > Pyrinomonadales > Pyrinomonadaceae > OLB17. Next base: position 22,095 of record JAEUQI010000049.1, read on the forward strand.
TTACCTCGGAACGCAGTTCCCTAACGGATTGACTGCCAACTCTGTCATTCCGGTCAATGCTACTAACAGCTATACGGCTGCTCAACTTTCGCGTTCGAGCACCGCATTCCGTAGCCTTTCAGATGATCTGATCATCCCTGAAAGTTATCAGTTAAATGGCGGATTTGAACGTCAGTTGAACAAGTTCCTCGTTTTCGAAGCTAACTTTACCTATAACAAAACTGCAAATCTATGGCGCGAATCGAACCCGAACGCTCCGGTTCTGCCAGCGGGCACACCTGATCGCAATTCCGACGGACAGATAACGTTCACCGATTATTTGCTCGGAATTACGACTGGTCCGAATTTGTTTGTAAACGGTCCGACGAACGATACTGTCGGTTCGACGCCACTCAATGGGTCTGGTGCATGTTTGGCTACCACCGCTGTGTGCGTTGTAAATGTGAACACGACGAACAGCAACAGCAGCACCTCGTGTGCTACTACCGGCAACACGACGAATACACCTGTGTGTCGTGCTTTTGCGGCGATCAACGCTCTTCGTCCATTTGGAAGTACGCTTGGTAATGTTCAGCTTGAGCGTGTCTCACCGATCGGTAACAGCCGATACTACGGTGCCGTATTCGAACTCAGATCACGATATCGCAAACACAGTAGCGGTTTCGGCGGATCTGCTCGAATCGTTTACACGCTGTCAAGGCTTATGGATGACGGTATCGTGAACACATCGGATCCAACAGTTCCCGGTGACTTTTCACGCGAATGGTCTAGAAGTCTCTCGGACCGTACGCATAGGGTCTCGTTCTCAGGAACATTTGATGTGCCTTGGTACCTTGGAAAACTTCGGTTTTCGCCCTTGTTCCGATTTGGTTCAAGTGCTCCGTTCAATCTGTCTGCGGGCGGCATCGACCGCAGCCTTGACGATCTGAGCAATGACCGTCCGAGCTTTGCAGGTGACCCGAGCTCGATCAACTGGCGTGTTTATCAATCGGCTTTCCCTCAGGGGATCGCGAGCCAGCTTTCGGTCGCTCCGATCGGTTCGCCTGGCAACTTGCCGCGTAACGCAGGTAATGGTCCTAGGCTGTACATCTTTGATATGAGTGTGACCAGAGAATTTAAGATAGGCGAACGGTTTAGAATTAGGCCGAACATCGAATTCAACAATATCTTGAATTCGACCGTTTATAGCTTTGGTTCAAACTTCATCAACTTCGACAACGTTGCAGCCTGTTCGACCACCAACCCTGGCGTTTCGGCAACCTGTGACGGTTTCCTTGCTCCAACGCGAACTGTCGCACCACGACGTATTCGACTTGGAATCAGAATCGATTTCTAAGTTATTAGAAATCGTTCATTTCCTGTGGCTGTCCGGATCATCTTTCCGGACAGCCTTTTTTTGCCGGAAAGCACGCGTCTAGCGTGCCTCTTCGTGCCCGCAGGGCATCGAGAAATTAGCCCAATGGCGGTAGAGAACCCGTGCCCGTCGATCAAAGACAGTAAGGAAGGGGGCAATCGCCCCCGCTCTTCGCCTCGGTTTTAGCGCCTCACGGCTAATCAAAGAGCGGGAGCGTTGCTCACCTTCCTTACTGTCTCTTACCACGCGGCTTCGGCCTAATCCAACAGATTTATTGCAATGATGTGCCATTTGTGATACACTAATCGGTGGCCGCAATTCCTGCGGCCTCTAGATCTTTGACATCTGAATGCACTCGCTCGGAATAAGCGCTTCACGGAAAGCACGGTTTCTAACGGTGCTGTAAGACATTGTCTTACAGTTTTTTTCGTTTTGGGCTGAAAATGGCGATTTGGCTCTCGTAACACGAGTATTATCAATGGTTTAAG